>CALFDU010000005.1 GCA_937950315.1 uncultured Saprospiraceae bacterium
CATTACAGAATTCATATCGTGTGTATTGATCACTGTTGTGATATTGAATTCGTTGGTAATATCTTTTATTAATTCATCGATGGTGATAGCGGTCTTGGGATCTAGCCCTGAATTAGGTTCATCGACAAATAAGTACTTAGGATTAAGTACAATGGCTCTGGCAATTCCAACACGTTTCTGCATTCCTCCAGAAATTTCTGATGGGAATTTGTCATTGATGCCTTCCATCTCTACACGCTCAAGACAATAATTAACCCTTGCCTTTTTTTCCTTCATGGTTTTTGTAGAAAACATGTCCAAAGGAAAGCGGATGTTTTCTTCTATGGTCATGGAGTCAAACAAGGCATTGCCCTGAAACAACATACCGACATCCATTCTAAGACTTTGTAGTTCTTTTTTTCCAAGATCGTTGAAACATACATCGTCATATAATATTTTCCCTTCGCTCGGTTTTAATAACCCGACTAGTAGTTTTAATAAAACTGTTTTACCAGCTCCTGACTTTCCAATAATTAAGTTGGTCTTGCCCGTTTCAAAAGTAAAATCTATGCCTTTCAATACATGATGCTCCCCAAATGACTTATGTATACCTTCTACTCGTATCATATTACATTGTTAAGATTAAGGCAATGATAAAATCAGCAATCAGGATAAGTATGTCACTATATACGACGGCTCTTGTGCTTGCTTCCCCTAATTCGATAGATCCTCCCTTGACAAAATATCCTTGATAGCAAGAAACGGAAGTAAGTATATAGGCAAATACAAAGGCCTTTACATACATCATCGTAACATTGTAAGGCACAAAAAACGACCTAAGTCCTTTGATATAAGCTTCTTCTGTAACAGCTCCGGTAGCAATAGATGCAAAATATCCACCCGTGATACCCACCAAAGCACTGATACTAACTAGTATCGGAATAACAATAATAGCAGCAATGACCTTAGGCATAATGATGTAAGCTGAGGTATTGACACCCATCACTTCCATGGCATCGATGTGTTCTTTCTGCCGCATTCCGCCGATCTCGGCAGCCATATTGGAACCCACTTTTCCGGCTAGGACCAGACAGGTAATGGTGGCTGCCAACTCTATGATTTCCATATCACGCACTACATATCCGATGTAATAGTCGGGTATCAATCCTCCACTCAATTGGTATGAAAACTGAACAGCGGTAACAGCTCCAATAAACAAGGAGATAATTACCACAATGGTCAATGAACCTATGCCGATATCATACATCTGGCGTATGATTTCCTTATAGTACATCGAAAAGTTTTCTGGACGTTTGTAAATGTCTTTCTGCCAAGCAACATACTTGCCGACATGATAAAAGACACTTTTCTCAGAATTAAAGAGCTGTGTTAGCATCCTGCAAAATTAAGCTATTTTGAATAAGAATGATACTGATTTAAGAAAGATTGCCCCTCCTAAATTGGCAGGTTTCTAACAAAATTAGAGAAAGCAGCTGAAACTATGCTTGCTAAAAATCCTCATCTGCAGGCTTACAGTCAAGAAAGCAATTCAGAGTCAGAATTTCTAAAGCATACTTAATTCCAGATAAATCAGCCCTATTCGTTATTTTTGGCTTATGACAAAAACAGCGGTAATTACAGGGGCGACCAAAGGTATTGGAAGAGCAATAGCGGAAACATTTGCGGAAGCGGGATACGACATCGCCGTAAACGCAAGATCTAAAGAGGATTTAGCAGCACTAAAGGAAACATTTGCGGAAGAGTATCCATCTGTTAAGGTTCATGTAAAACCAACGGATATGAGTATAAAAGCTCAGGTTATGGAGTTTGGTGAATGGGTCAAAACGGTATTTCCAGCAGTGGATGTTTTGGTCAATAATGCGGGGATCTATATCGGAGGAGCAGTGGTTGAAGAAGAGGATGGAGCCTTGGAGGCTATGATCAACACCAATCTTTATAGTGCTTATTACCTAAGTAGAAACTTGGTAGGCGGCATGATTTCAGAAAAGAAAGGCCATATTTTTAATATCTGCTCGATCGCCAGCATCATTGCATATCCCAACGGAGGATCTTATTCAATTTCGAAGTTTGCCATGTTAGGTTTTTCGAAAGTATTGCGTGAAGAATTGAAGGAAACTGGTGTAAAAGTCACCTCAATATTACCGGGTGCCACTTGGTCAAATTCGTGGAAAGAGGTGGATCTGCCTACTGCCAGATTGATGCAAGCCAAAGATGTCGCAGAGGCAGTCATTTCAGCTACAAAAATGAGTCCATCGGCCGTAGTAGAAGAGATCATCTTGAGACCGCAATTGGGTGATCTTTAGTCAAAGAGTGATTTAGGAATGGCCTCTTCAAGCAATAGTAATGATCTTTTTAATTCGGTTCCATAAGCATAACCGGTAAGGCTTCCATCAGAGCCAATGACTCGATGGCATGGTAAAATAATCGCGATTGGATTGGCTCCATTGGCGGCACCCACCGCTCTGACAGAACCTGGATTTCCAATTTCATTGGCAAGTTTCTGATAACTGACTGTGGTACCGTATTCAATGAAGGACAATTCCTCCCAGATTTGACGTTGAAAATCGGTTCCCGCTTGAATATCGATGGGCACACTGAACCTTCTGAGCACTTTTCTGAAATATTTTTGTAATTCTTTGGCTGCGAGCTGAGTTATTTCAGAAGGATTTTCATCGTCCTTTTTATGAGATTCTTCTACCCAAACGAGGCTAGAAAGCCCTATTTTACTAGCTTCTATTCTCCAAAGACCGTATTTTGATTGAAAGTATTCTACTGATTGCTCCACGTCATTTTCTAAATTATTAAGCAATATCGCAGATTAATTTTGGTCTAATAAAAAAAGACTCTATTTTTGCCGACCTTGAAAGTTAATATTTCAAGAAACCGACGACTTGAACTAAAACGACAAATCGGTTGGTGCCTTAGCTCAGTTGGTAGAGCAATGGACTGAAAATCCATGTGTCCCTGGTTCGATTCCTGGAGGCACCACAAAAAAAGCCTGTTTACTTCTGTAAGCAGGCTTTTTCTTTTCTATTTAAAATAACAAGAAAAAAAATGCCTCATCCGCAATCGCGAATGAGGCTTATTATTTTTATGAAAACCATATGACTTAAAAGTCAAAATTTCTTCTGTAACCAATATTGATGTTTAAAGTTCCTAAAGCCTTGTCTGTAACCACATCCTCAATGGTGTAGCTAACAGGCACCAAATAGTTGGCTGAAAGAAATACTCCACCAAAAGAAATTCCTACTTCTGGTTGAATACCAAACCCACTACCTCTCTGTTCATCAATTACAGTAACATTTCCAGCACCGTCAGTAATGGTAAGCGCTGGAGTCAATAATTGAGACAAACCTAGTGTTAAGCCAGCAAATGGAGAAAAACCATTGTCTTTCATTCTCCAAAGACCTTTTACCCCAAATACTCTCGTACCAAAAATGTCGATATCTAATCCTTCTCCTTCACTTGCACCAGCCAAAATAGCTCCTGAATATCCTAAACCTACTCCAAGTTGCTCTGTGAGGTGATAAAGAACATCTACATTGTACCCAAGTCCACCTCCAAGATTTAAATCCTCAGGGGCATCACTTACACCAGATCCCCCAGGAATAGTCCATCCTAAGCTACCAGCAGCTGAAATTGATTGACCGAATAATACAGTCATGGAAGTCATTGCAACAATTACGATTGTTGATAAAATTTTCATGTCAGTTGTTTTTGATTAATAATATCAAATATACTGACGTCTTGTAGCCGACAAAAAAAATAGATAGACTATAACAAATCACAATAAGCTCCTCTCTTGTACATAAAAGCTAGCCAGAAAATTTGGTGTTATTTATAACATTTGTCGGAATAAAAGACAATCAGGATGATTCAACGACAATTTTGAAAATCAAGTAGCCTCTTTTAGCGTATTTTCACGTTAAATATTGTGAAGTCAAAACCCTAATTAGGCTACTTTTAGCCAATATATGTGGAAAAGTAATTTCAGTCATTGCGCTGATATTGTTACCTTAACCATTGAAATTTATTAAGAATGCCTAAAGCATTTATTCTGAAAATTATTCCTGCCTTATTCTTCATTCTTTTTAGTGGAATGTTGACAGCCCAATGCGTTTCCTCAAACTCAATGCACTTTGCAGGATCATCACAAATATGCCCCGATTCAAGAGCTTCAATTTTTGTTATTGGACAATTTCAAGATTTTCTTTGGAGCAATGGAGATACCGATTCCAATCTTCAAACAGATAGTATTGGATTATACAGTCTCACTGTAACTGATTTTTCAGGTTGCACATTGACTTCTAGTATATCGATTCAAAATGGCAATGATGTTGGTTTATTGATTGGAGGAGATGAGATTGTATGTAATATTGATTCCTCAAGATTGTATTCTGGGTATAGTTTCCAAGATTATTTATGGAGTACAGGAGAAACTTCACCTGATATCCAGATTTATCAATCCGGAACTTATGATTTGACAGTTACTGATGTTACAGGATGTACGGGTCGTTCCTCGATCGTTGTCCGACTTCAGACAGACACCATTGTACCTATGATTGCTCTTTGTCCAGGAGATGGTGTTCCATTAGAAATAGAAAATACATCAAACGAACCATGTGATAGTACCAACCCACTGATCGAAACAGAATCAGGATTCCCTTTTGCTTTTCAATGGACAGCGCTTGACGACGTAACAAATTTTCCAGGAGAAGCAACCGATGATGGAAATGGAGGATTCCCCTTTTTGGTAGAATATAGAGACAACATTCTCATTGCAGGTTGTGACGG
>CALFDU010000006.1 GCA_937950315.1 uncultured Saprospiraceae bacterium
TTTTTCATAAACTCAACCATTCTATAATCACACACAGTCATTCCATCGAGAATTTTGATGGCTGTACCTTTACCCATTTCCGTGACTTTCTCATGTGGAGCAGCACCCGGCATATCGTAAGCAAGCGTTACATCAAGGTTAATCGCAAAGTCAGGATCAATTCCTGAAGCTGCGGCAGTAGCTCCTCTCAATCCAATTTCTTCTTGGACAGTAAAGCATGCATATATATCATATGGCACTTTTTTATTCTTAAGCGCTCTCAATGTTTCAAGTAAAATGAAAACGGATACTCTGTTATCAAGTGACTTGGCATTTACCATGTCACCCATTTCAATCAATTCTCGTTCTCTTGTAATTGGCGCGCCCGTATAGATCAATTTTTTAACCTTCGCCGCTGGCAAGCCCGTATCTATAAAATAATCTGAAGTCTTAAGCGCTTTGCCTCTTTCTTCTGGAGTCATGATGTGGATTGGTTTACAACCCATGACACCGACCACATCTTCTTTTCCATGGATAATTACCCTCTGCGCAGTCAATGTCTTCGGATCAAACCCTCCAAGCGTATGGAATCTTACAAATCCATCATCATCAACATGAGTCGCAATAAAACCGATTTCATCCATATGAGCTGCAATCATTACTCTTTCTTCACTGGTCCCTTTCTTAATGGCAATAACACTCCCCATCGGATCTATATATACCTCATCGGCCAATCCTTCCAATTGATCAATAATAAAAGACCTAATTCTCTGTTCAAATCCAGGTGCTCCCGGAACCTTACAACATTCTGCTAGTAATTCTACGTTTATCATTTGCTTGACTTTAGCCTACAAAAGTAAGTTTTGGATTGGAATTAAACGAACACACATTATAATTAATCATCATATATTCATCCAGAAACCTTAAATTTGGTATAATTTGACACTGATTAGAAACATAGACACATATATATGTCACTGCTAAGGCAATTTGCAGGACAAACCGTTATTTACGGGATTGGTCATATTTTATCTAGGGCATTGTATTTTTTGCTTTTGATATTTTATCTGAGTAATCGCTTTGAAGACTCATATGAATATGGACTTTATGGCTTGATGTATGGTTACGCAACACTGCTCATCGTTCTGATGTCATATCGCATTGATACGGCATTTTTTAGATTTGGAAGTAAAGACGGATCGCTCAAGTCTACATTTTCTTCAGCTTTTTTTCCTTTGATCATTACCACAACGATATTGGTTTTACTGATCATCGCATTCAGTTCTCAGATAAGTGGTGTTTTAAATCTGGCACAGTATCCTCATTACTTCCGTTGGTTTGCGATTATAATTGGTCTTGATGTTCTTTCTTTGCTGCCTTTCGGCAAATTGAGACTTGAGAACAGAGCGAAGACTTTTATGTTGTTACGGATTGGTAATATTCTACTTACCATGATTTTACTTATTTTCTTTCTAGAATTTTACCTGCCAGCCAATCCTGATGGTGGTTTTTTAAAGCAAATTTTTACCAGTCTTTCGCTCGATGTTGATTATGTTTTCATTGCCAACATCGTATCAAGTTTTGTTCTTTTTATCAGCTTACTTTTTACATTAGGCAAACTAACTTGGAAAGTAGATTGGCAGCTTTGGAAGAAAATGGTGTTATATGCTTTCCCTTTGATTATTGTGGGTATCGCCAACAGTGTCAATCAATATTTTTCTCCTCAGCTTCAGCAAGCCTTTCTTTCGGGAGGAAATGATCAGAATATTGCAGAGGGAGGTGTATACAGTCTTGCCTTAAGAATAGCTTCATTGCTTGTGATTTTTAATTCAGCATTCAACTATGCAGCGGAACCATTCTTTTTTAAAAATGCTGCCAATAGAAACGATAAAGCCATTTACGCCAAGGTATTGAACTTATATACTTTGTTTGCTGTTTTGATGATTGTTGGATTGATGTATTACATTGATGTCATGAAGATATTTCTACCTCCAGAATATTTTGGAGGACTCTTTACGATTCCTATTTTACTTTTTGCTTTTTTAATGTTGGGAATCTATTACAATGTTTCGATCTGGTATAAACTTGCAGATAAAAATATTTATGGGGGATTGATAAGTAGCGCAGGTGTGATTATAACCTTGAGCTTAAGTTTTATTTTGCTTCCGCAAATAGGAATTGTTGCTTCAGCTTGGTCTTCATTGGCTTGTTATACAGGGATGGTTCTTCTTGCACTTTATTTTGGGGGAAAGCACTATCCAATAGATTATGATATAAGGAAATTGCTCGGATTGATATTAATGGCTATTGCCATGGTAGTATTTGCTTTGATCATCGAGAAACTAAACCTTACATTGCCAATATCACTTTTGATAAAGACTTTATTATTTATAGCTTTTACTTTACTATTATACAGACAACATAGAAGTCTACTCAAAGAATTAAAAAGTCAGTAATTTCTGACAATATGTCAATTCACAACATAAAAAATGACGCATTGACTTCAAATCTTTGCAAAACATGAATTGGTAAAACATTTGATAAGTTATCTTGTAACAAATAAATAAAATGACCTACGACAATTTTACTATTAAGGCTCAAGAAGCCATTTTGAAAGGACAGCAAATGGCTGGGGCACTTGAACAACAGCAAGTTGATACTTCGCATTTATTGCGAGGGATTATTGAAGTGGATGATAGAATGTCTGCTTTTCTTTTTGAGAAAATGGGAATTTCTTTGAAGCCCTTAATAGATAAATTACAATCTCAGATAACAAGAATACCAAAGGTCAAAGGTGCTGAAAAACAGTTCCTAACCAGTGACTCTAATGCAGCTTTGGCGAAAGCCAAAAAACTAATGAAAGATTTTGGGGACGAATTTATTTCATTGGAGCTGATCATTTTAGGAATACTTGATGGCAAAGATGCTACATCGAGAATCTTGAAAGATATGGGAGCTACTACCAAAGATCTTAAAGCTGCCATCAACGAATTACGAAAAGGAAGAAAGGTAGATGATCAACATTCTGATGACCAATACAACTCATTGAATAAGTTTGCCATCAACCTTAACAAGCGAGCGGAAGATGGTAAGCTCGATCCGATCATCGGAAGAGATGAAGAGATAAGAAGAATACTGCATATACTTTCTAGGAGAAAAAAGAACAACCCAATATTGATTGGTGAAGCGGGTGTAGGAAAAACCGCTATCATTGAAGGAATAGCTTGGAGGATTGTAAAACAAGATGTTCCAGAAAATCTTTCAACCAAAAAGATTTATGTTTTGGACATGGCAGCATTGATCGCTGGAGCAAAATACAAAGGAGAGTTTGAAGAGCGATTGAAAGCGGTGATCAAAGAAGTAAATCTTTCCAACGGAGAAGTGATTCTTTTCATTGATGAGATCCATACCTTGATAGGAGCGGGTGGTGGAAACGGAGCCATGGATGCAGCCAATATATTGAAACCAGCGCTTGCAAGAGGAGAGATAAGAACAGTGGGTGCAACGACTTTGGATGAGTATCAAAAATATTTTGAAGGAGACAAGGCTTTGGTAAGAAGATTTCAGACAGTATATATCGATGAGCCAAGTGTAGAAGATTCGATTTCAATACTTCGTGGAGTTCAAGATAAATATGAGGTTTACCACAAAATCGAAATACTTGACGAGGCACTCGTTGCAGCTGCCGAACTTTCGCACAGATATATTACTGACCGTGCTTTACCAGATAAAGCATTAGATCTTATCGATGAAGCCGCTGCCAAGTTAAGATTGGAATTGGACTCAGTTCCAGAAGAAGTGGACGAACTAGATCGTAGAGTGCGTCAGCTTGAAATCGAGCGAGAGGCGATTAAGAGAGAGGACGATAAGAAAAAATTAAAAGTGATCAACGAGCAGATTGCCAATGCCAAACAAAAACTTGATTCTGTAAAGGCGGCTTGGATGGGAGAGAAGCGCATCGTTGATAATATGCAGAACATCCGAAAACAAATCGAAGACCTCGAGCATCAAGCAGAAGTTGCTGAGAGAGAAAGTGATTTTGAGTTGGTAGCCAAACTGAGGTATGGTGATATAAAAGCCAAAGAGGAGGAATTGGTAATAGCAGAAAAAGAATTGGAGAAACTTCCAGCAGAAAGTCGATTTACCAATGAAGAAGTAACCAGAGATGATATTGCAGGAGTTGTAGCCAGGTGGACAGGTATTCCTGTCACGAAGATGATGAAAAGTGACAAAGACAGATTGTTGAATCTAGAACAAGAAATTGGAAAGGGTTTGATCGGTCAGGAAAGAGCAGTAAATGCAGTTTCTGATGCCATCAGAAGATCGCGTGCTGGATTGGGTGATCCTAATCGGCCAATTGGGTCTTTCATTTTCCTTGGTCCTACGGGTGTTGGTAAAACAGAGTTGGCAAAAATATTGGCGGAAGTGCTCTTTGATGATAAGACGGCTATCACACGTATAGATATGAGTGAATATCAAGAGAAGCATTCTGTGAGTAGATTGGTAGGAGCACCTCCGGGATATGTTGGTTACGATGAAGGAGGGCAATTGACAGAAGCAGTAAGACGCAGACCTTATTCTATTGTTCTTTTGGATGAGATTGAAAAAGCCCACCCAGATACTTTCAATATTTTATTGCAAGTGTTGGATGATGGAAGGTTGACAGATAATAAGGGTCGAGAAGCAAACTTTAAGAATACGATTATAATCATGACTTCCAACATGGGAGCTCAGACCATTCTTGAAAATTTTGAAGACCTTGATGCGGTCGGTGAAGAGCATCGTGCGGATATCATTGAGACAACAAGATTGGAAGTATTTGATTTATTGAAAGAGAGCTTACGTCCTGAATTCTTAAACAGAATTGATGATAAAATCATGTTCTTGCCACTGACCAAGAAAGAGATTAAGAAGATTGCCAAGCTCTTATTAAAGAAATTAACGAAGAATCTTGCCAAACAAGAAATCAAGCTTGAATTGAATGAATCTGCATTGGATTTACTAGCAGATCTTGGCTACGAGCCTTCATTCGGAGCAAGACCATTGAAAAGAGTAATACAGAATGAATTGGTCAACCCACTTTCTAGGGAGCTTTTGGCTGGGACTTTTGGTGCTGGAGATCAGATTTATGTCGGGACAGACGCTAAAGGTTTTACATTTTCTGAAAAAGAGAGTACCAGTACAGAAAAACCTACCGTCGAGAAGAAAACACCTAAAAAGAAGGATTCTGTCGACGAATTAAAGAAGGCGACCGATGAGTTGAATGATGCCGTAGACGATATTAAGAAAGACGAATAACAAACGTTCGTTAATTAATTGTTAAAGGCTTTTTCTGCATGTAACTACTTGATTTTGAACCCGTTTAAGGTGTAATAAAATCAATGAAAAGAATGAAGCAAGTCGTTTCAATATTATTAGCAGGGATCTTAGGAGGCATGATAGCTTTGGGAGCTTTCTCATATAAGATGGACAGGCAGACGCCACCAGCTAATATGAAGATGAATCAAGCACCTCAGGCCATTTTGATGTCTAATGGATCACACAGCCCTACTAACTTTGTTGATGCTGCAGCTATTTCTACACCTGCTGTAGTACATATTACTGCAGAAGAAAGTGATGCTTTAGCGAGTCAAAGACTCAATAACAGAAACAATAACATCGATATTTTTGATTTTGATATTTCCGATTTCTTTGGACAACAATTTTTTGGTCCAAAACAAGGAACGGGTTCAGGTGTTATTTATTCAGAAGATGGATATATCATTACCAACAATCACGTAGTTGGTTTTGCAGATAAGATAAAAGTGTCTCTTACGGATGGAAGAGAGTTTAATGCAACCAAGGTTGGAACAGATCCAAGCACAGACTTGGCATTACTAAAAATAGAAGCGGACAATCTTCCAACATTACCAATAGGTGATTCAGAAGAAGTTAAAATAGGTGAATGGGTACTCGCAGTTGGTAATCCTTTCAATTTAACCTCAACGGTTACAGCGGGTATCGTTAGCGCCAAAGGAAGAGATTTAGATATTATAGAAGGGCAGAAAGCGATTGAAGAATTCATACAGACAGATGCAGCTGTAAATCCTGGAAATAGCGGAGGAGCATTGGTAAATGCAGATGGAAGCTTGGTAGGAATCAATACAGCGATTGCAACACCTACAGGAGTCTTTGCCGGTTACTCATTTGCTATTCCAATCAATCTTGTCTTAAAGATAGTAGAGGACATTAAAGTGAATGGTGATATAGATAGAGCAAATCTTGGTATTGAAGGATTTGATGTAGACCAGGAGTTGGCAGAGGAAGAAGGTTTGAACACAAACAAGGGTTTCTTTGTTGTAAATGTAGTTGAAGGTAGTGGAGCAAAATTTTCAGGCGTATTACCTAGAGATGTGATTATAGAAGTGAATGATGTTGAGGTCAATAATATTGAGGATATCAAGAAAGAGATAAAGTTTTCAAAAGTTGGAGATTTGGTGACCTTAAAAGTTCTAAGGAACGGAGAAGAAAAATTACTTCCTGTTAAATTGAGAAAAAGCTTTTAAATAAGCTTTAAGATAAAAGTTGGTTTTTCGTTTTGTTTTGATGTAGTCCGTCGCTCCCCGCGGCGGGCTTTTTTTATATTTGCATATGATCTTGCAAAGTATAAGAACCAGTTATGAACGAGCTTTCTCCATTCCTCCTTCATTTATTGTACGTGCTCCAGGTAGAATCAACTTAATCGGCGAGCATACAGATTATAACAATGGTTTTGTATTTCCTGCAGCGGTTGACAAGTATGTCTATCTCGCATTTGGTCCAGCGTTTCTTGTAGATGAAACGCGAATTTTTGCCAAGGATCTTGCTAAATCTGCAATACTAGATTTAACACAAGTTGAAAAATCCAGTGAATCATGGCAAAACTATTTGATCGGAATCATCTTGCAGTTTCAAAAGAAAGGACATTCACTCAAAAATTTTAATTGTCTTATTCAATCCACGATACCTATAGGCGGGGGAATGAGTTCTTCTTCTGCACTCGAATGTGGTTTTGCAAAAGGTCTTGCCCATTTAAATGATATAGAATTAAGTAATTGGGAGATCTTGGAAATGTCGCATACATCAAACCATGAATTTCTAGGAATCAAAGGAGGGATTATGGATCAGTTTAGTTCGCTTTTTGGAAAGAAGGATCAAGCGATGATTTTAGACTGTGATGATAGATCCTTTAGTTATGAATCTATCTTATTAGAAGATTATGAATGGGTTTTAATCAACACACAGGTTCAACATGACAATCTGATTTCTGGTTATGGTGATCGTGTACTTGAATGTAAAGAAGCAGCAAAAATATTGGGCGTTGAAAGTTTGAGAAGAGCTAGGATGGAAGATTTGGATACAAAGAAATTACAGCTATCAAATGAAATTTACAATCGTGCTTGTTTTGTGATTGGTGAAAATGAACGCGTACACACATTTGCGCAAGCGTTAAAAGAGAAAAACATCAAACAGCTAGGAGAATTATTGTATGCATCTCATGATGGCCTACAACGATTGTATGAAGTAAGTTGTAGGGAATTGGATGTCTTGGTTGATTTAGCAAAAAAAGAGGAAGGAGTAGTAGGCGCTAGGATGATGGGAGGAGGATTTGGTGGTTGTACATTGAACTTGATTAAGAAGAAAGGCCTTGAAGAAATTGTAGATAGAATCAAAACTTCTTATTTTGAAATGACTAAAATAAGTCCCGAGCATTACATCGTCGAAATCGAAGATGGTGTGAGTATAATTTAATCAACGTATTTTCGAAAAAAATAAAAAATGATAAAGTGTTTTCCACCAGTACTTGTTTTACTATTTATTTTCTTTTTGTCTTCTTGCAATCAGAAAGAAGAAGTTGTTTCTAAAGAACCTCCTTCAGATTGGTTTTTTCAGCAACGGGCATATCCATATGGCGATATCGATAATAAAACATATTTAAAAGCTTTAGCAAGCAAAAAGGAGAACATGGTTGATCGATCTGTTTCTGCTGTTTTTGATCAAGAATGGATTTCAGTAGGTCCGGATAATGTAGGAGGAAGAATTACGGATATTGAAATGTGGCCTGATGATTTAAATACTATTCTAGCAGGTTCTGCATCTGGTGGAATTTTCAGATCTGATGACCAAGGAGTGAGCTGGGAACCTATTTTTGATGAGGCAGCAAGTTTGGCGATTGGAGACATGGCTATTTCTGCAAGTAATCCTGAGATGATTTATGTAGGGACGGGTGAAGCAAATTCCGGTGGAGGTTCGTTGGCGTATGATGGCATAGGAGTTTATAAGTCAGGAGATAGAGGCGAGACGTGGGAGCACATAGGTCTTGAAGGAGTGGGTAGTATTGGAAGGGTTGCGATTGATCCCGAAGATGAAAACAAAGTTTTTGTAGCAGCAATGGGAAGATTGTTTGGAGGAAACCCAGAGCGTGGAATTTTTAGGACTGAAGATGGAGGACAGACTTGGGATCATGTACTTTCTGTTTCAGACACAACAGGTGGTATTGATCTCGCGATCCATCCAACCAATAGCGACATTGTTTTTGCAGCCATGTGGGAGAGGTCACGAAGACCAAATGATATTATTTATGGTGGAGAAACTTCAGGTATTTATCGATCTATGGATGGTGGAGATACTTGGGAGCTGCTTGAAAATGGTCTTCCAACCTTGGCTGATTCCAAAGGAAGAATGGCGATTGCCATTGCACCGACAAATCCAGATAGAGTATATGTTTTTGTTGCAGATAAAATAGGATTTATAGAAGGATTGTATACTTCAGATGATGGAGGAGATAGTTGGACAAACATTCCTTCTCAAGGAATTCAGGATGTTTCATTCCAGTGGTGGTTTGGTAAATTATTTGTAAGTCCAGTAGATGAAGATGATATATTTATTGCGAGTTTTAATATGCATAAGTATACTCGGGGTGATGCAGCATGGACTGATTTTTTTCCTGGTGTTCATGTTGACCAACATGCATTGTATGTGCATCCATTAGATCCAACATTTATGGTCAATGGTAATGATGGAGGTATTCATGTAAGTTATGATGGTGGCGATAGTTTTATAAAGTCTGCAGATCTGCCCAATATGCAATTTTATGCATGCGAAATTGACCCAAACAATACTGAAACCATTTATGGTGGTACACAGGATAATGGAACTTATGGTAACTTAAGTGATAATCCCAATTCGTGGTTTTTTATTTTAGGAGGTGATGGATTTAGAGTCGTGGTAGAACCTGGAAATAGTGATGTACTATATTGTGAATTCCAAAATGGAAATACTTTTAGATCGATAGATGGCGGTTCTAGTATTCAGTCAATTATAGGAACCATTGATTCCGATGATCGGAACAATTGGAACACTCCATTAGGTATTGATTATAACGAGCCAAACAGAATTTATTATGGAACACAAAGAGTATGGAGGTCAGACAATAGAGGAAGTACTTTTAATGCGATTTCACCCGACCTTAGCAATGGTCCATATGATGGTAATCGAACATTTGGAACCATTGTTACTTTAGAATCTTCACGAGCCAATTCAGATATTTTGTACGCAGGAACCGATGATGGTAATGTGTGGAATAGTTTAAATGATGGGGTTACGTGGAACCAACTAGAAGTTGGTATGAATACGCCGAGATGGACAACTGCGGTATTACCAGATCCAGTTGATGAAGATGTGGCTTATGTTACTTTTTCTGGTTTTAGATATGACAGCAATGATGGTTCTGTATATAAAACGATAGATAGAGGGCAGACATGGGTTGATATTACTGGAGATTTGCCTGATATTCCAATTAACGATATACAAGTTGATTTACGAGATAATGAATTGTTGTTTGTTGCAACAGATATTGGTGTCTATTATTCAATCAATGAAGGAAGTACCTGGGAGATACTAGGACAAGGCTTACCAAACGTTCCAGTTGTTGATATTGATATTGAGCATGACGGAAAAATGGCAGCTGCGACATATGGACGTTCTATGTATTACTATCTAGTGCCAGAAGTGACGTCTGTTGATGAATTGTCATTTATTAACGCGAAAATATTTCCTAACCCAACCAGTGATTTTATTAAAGTCGATCTATCAAATGATCAAATAAATATAAGAGCCGAAATTTATTCATTGGAAGGGAAGTTGATGCAGACTGAGGCAGACTTGAATAAGGATATTTCGCTTGAGCAATTGACACAAGGAATATATCTTTTACAACTAAGAAATCAAAAGGGAGATATTTTGTTGACTAAGAAGGTGATTAAAAACTAGGGTTTTGCAATCGCACAATTGTGGGATATGTAAACTTCTTTCCTTATGATAGACCCAAAACATTTGGCTTCAAACTATCTGGCTGTGCGGTATTTTCGATGTATAAAAAGTAAAGCGTACACAATAAAGATGCAATAAGGTAAGCACCAACAATGAATGTTGCTTGACCTGGAATGTTCATCCAATGTCCTGTCAAAAAGATCAATGCCAAACCGATGGTACATTTTAATACCTCTGCAATCAGGGATAAAATACTTCTGTCCATCAAAGAAGTAAAAGCAAATAAGGAAATGAACATAAATAAGGTATAGGCAGTCAATTCTGTTTCACTTAAGTTTCCAATGTTATTGAATAAGAGCAGCATAAAAAATAAATGTAGGAGTAATTGTATCCAAGACCATATCAAAAGTGGTCGACTAATAGGAGATTGATATTTTTCCATGTTGTAAACATCGTTAACGCTGTACTCAGGAAATCGCTCGATCAATTCTGCAGGTCTCCAACCGGTAGGCATAAACCAAATTCTAATTTTGTCCAGCCAGTTTTCTGCTCTCCATGCATCTTTGACCAACAGCCAAAGATGCTTGAAATTTATCAAAATTGGATTCCAAGTATTGCTTGGACGTTTGACTCCATACACAGGAGGAACAGATTCTAATTCTTCTTGAAAGGTTCCAAATAACCGATCCCAAATGATGAAAACTTGCGAAAAATTCTTGTCCAAATAAACATCATTTATTGCATGATGGACACGATGGTGAGAAGGTGTAACCAAAATAATTTCAAGAAAACCTAGTCGATTAATCAAACGTGTGTGGTACCAAAATTGTGCAAATAAATGCAGCGGAGAAACGATTGCAATGATTGCAGTAGGTACACCGATGACGGCAAGCGGTAAATAAAAGAAACCAAAAATAGCGATGATATTGGAAATAGGCTGACGTAATGCGCAGGCCAGATTAAATTCTTCGCTACTATGGTGAATGATATGACGATTCCAAAACAAATTGATTACATGCTCAAATCTGTGGGTGCAATAACCAACAAAATCTAGAAATATAAAACAGATAACAACGAGCCATATCACAGATTGAATTTCAAACTGTGCAAAATTTGTCACCATGTAATCATAACTGAAAATAATTAAGGTTAGACCCAATACGTCTTTTAGTGAATTGCTAAGGCCTGAACTGAGGCTTGCAATGGTATCATATCCCCTGTAGACGTCTTTTTTAAGCAGTTTGGATGCAAAAAATTCAATAGCGATAAGAATGAGAAAGCCTGGAATCGCATAGTTTAATATTTGAATGTATTGCTCCATTTTATCGTCATTTATTCCAAAGGTAATATCTTGCGCACTTAATAAAAATATGAAAGTGAAAAAGAAAGCGATAGTATTGACCGGGGGAGGAGATTGCCCTGGTCTAAATGCAGTAATAAGAGGATTATACAAATCAGTAAAATATAGTAACGAGTGGGAATTATGGGGAAGTATTGAAGCCTTTAATGGGTTAATCAGCGAACCAGTGAATATTGTAAAACTCGATGATAACCTAACACGTGGAATTCATGTTAAAGGAGGAACGATTCTTAAAACCACCAATCGTGGAAACCCACTTGAGTTTCCTGTCCAAGATGCTGAAGGTAACTGGGGCACAAAGGATGTAAGTCAAGAACTTGTTGATAAGATAAAGTCTTTGGGTTTTGATGCTGTTGTTAATATAGGCGGAGACGGAAGCCAGACGATATCTCAACGTCTGTTTGAAAAGGGGTTACCGATCATTGGTGTACCCAAAACGATCGACAATGATCTTTCTGCGACTGATTTAACTTTTGGATTCAGTACGGCCGTTCAGATAGCTACAGATTCTTTTGATAAATTGGTTACAACAGCGGAGAGCCATCGACGTGTAATGATCATGGAGGTAATGGGGCGTGATGCTGGTTGGATCGCCTTACACACATCGATTGCAGGTGGGGCAGAAATTTGTTTGATACCAGAGATTCCGTATTCTCTAGATGTGATTTTAGAGTCGATTGAAAGAAGATACAAATCGGGAAAAGGATTTGTGAATATTGTGATTGCCGAAGGAGCGAAAGAACAGGGAGGAGATGTTATCGGAAAAACTGCTATCGATGGCGATGCAAATATTAAGTTGGGTGGTGTAGGAAATTATCTTAGGCACAAGCTAGAAGAAAAACAAAATTTTGCACAGGTACGTACAACGATTTTAGGTCATACACAGAGAGGAGGAACACCGATAGCATTTGATCGAGTGCTTGCCACTTCAATGGGTGTGAAGGCTTTTGATCTAATGCAAGCAGGTGAGTTTGGGAAAATGGTTGCTTATAAAAACCATGAGTTGACAGCGGTTACTTTGAAAGAAGCAACTTCATCTTATAATTTTGTTGATGTGAATCATTATTTGGTAGAGACAGCAAGAAAAATGGGTGTATCCTTTGGTGATTAAGAACTTTCGTTTAACCGAAACCCAACGCCATGAATGTTTTCCAAATTAAGAGTAGGATCTGCTTTTAAATATTTGCGCAAGCGAGAAATAAAAACGTCCATGGATCGACCCATGAAGTAATCGTTTTCGCCCCAAAGTCTTTCAAGAATGGTAGACCTTTTGACGATTTTGTTTTTTTGTTCGATAAGTAATTTAAGTAGGTCGGCTTCTTTTTGTGTTAGTTTTTTTTCACCTTCTTGCCCTCTAAGAAGTAAATTGGAATATTCAAAATTGAACTCGCCGAGGTTGAATACATCTTGTTTTTGATCGCCTGTAATGATGAATTTTCTTTTCAAGAATATTTCAATTTTTAAAACGAGTTCTTCAATGCTGAATGGTTTGGTGATGTAGTCATCTGCACCCAATTGAAGCCCAGCAATTTTGTCTTCTTTTAATGATTTGGCTGTTAAAAACAATAGAGGAATTTCCTGGTTTCTGGTCCGGATTTCTCTTGCCAACGTAAAGCCATCCATTTCAGGGAGCATCACATCCAATAGGCAAAGATCAAATCCACCATCACGAAATTCTTTGAGCGCAGCTTTGCCATTTAATGAATGAATGACATCGTAACCATTAAGCTCCAAATTGTCCTTGGTGACAAACGCCAAAATTTCGTCATCTTCAACGTATAAAATTTTTGCTTTTTTTGCCATTATGCGTTTTGTTTTGGAATGAATATTTTAAAACAAGTTCCTTTATCAAATTCAGATTCAAGTTCAATACGCCACTTGGCAGCATCGATGATGTTTTTCACATAAAACAAACCTAGTCCAAACCCTTTTACGTCGTGGATATTACCCGTGGGAATTCTATAAAATTTTTCAAATACCTTCTTCTGCATTTCTTTTTTTATACCTATCCCATTGTCTTGTATGGAAAGTTCATATTCATTGTTGTTGTTTTCTTTTAAGTGCACAACTATTTTAGGTGATTTGTTGCTGTACTTAAATGCGTTGTCAATTATGGTACTGATTACATTGGTAAAGTGTAGTTCGTCTGCCAAGATGGTTGCATCATTCATCGAACAAATTAATTCAATACTTGCGTCATGTTGCTCCAATTTCAAACTTTCATTGGTTACTATTGACTCAAGAATAGGGATGAGTTTTACTTTCGTTTTCTTGAACTTAAATTGGTCTTTTTCAAGTCGTGCGATGTTCAATACTTTTTCAACTTGGTTATTTAATCTTTCGTTTTGGGTTTTTATTATTTCGGCATATTTAACTAGTCTGGTATTGTCTTGAACAGACAAGTTGGAATGAATGTAATCGGAAGCGATTTTGATAGATGAGATTGGTGTTTTGAATTCGTGAGTCATGTTGTTGATAAAGTCTTTTTGCAAATCAGTAAGTTGTTTTTGCCTAAGAATAAACCACATTGCATAAGCAAAAAATGCAATGGCAAGAAATGCGATAAGACTAAAAAGAATAGATTGACGCATTGAATTGACTAGATAACTTCCTCGACTAGGAAATTTTACAACGAAATAATAAATGAGGTCTTCGTCAAATCTTGGCAGATTTTCACTTCCTACAAATTCTTGGGAATCTTCGTTGATATTACAGATGCTACCATACACCAACTTATCTGTGCTACAATCGTACACACCATATTCAAAAGCAGTATTTAGAGAAGCTTTTTCAAATTCTTGAAACAAGTAGTCTTCCAGGATATTGGCATCAATGGCAGAATTAACGTTTACAGAGTAATAGTTGGACGATTTTCTACTGATGAGATCTGTCTTTGGTAGTTCAGATTTATTGTACACAGAGATGGATTCAGCCACTTGACGAAGTGCGATGGTTGCCGTCTGATGAAAGTTATCTTCTTTTATATCAAGGGTACGACTGACCCAGTAGCCTTGTATGAAAATGATGCCTGCAATGACAAGACTTCCTAAAATAATTATGGTTCGTATACTACTCGATAGCATGCTAAAAAATATTAATCTAAGTTAGGTCTATTTTTTTCATGAAACTTCATCAATATGGCTAATAACATGTCATTAACGCACAGGAAGAAGCTAGATACACAGTATATATCTCTCCTGCTGGATTAAATGGAAAATATTAATTTTGTGCTGTAAGATGAAATACGCTTTTCTCATATTCCAGTGTTTGCTTTTCACGTCTAGCTTAAGTGGCCAGAGTATTTTTGACGTCTATAGAGATTCGTCAGAAATCAAGGAACTGGAAAGAATGCCAGTGCAAGAGATAGAAATAGAGGAAAAAAACAAAGATGAGCAGACCAATCCTTTTGAGGTATCTCATATACCTATCAGGAAAAACCAAGAGATTAAGTCCCTCTCAAGGCGTGATACAAGCGCTTTTGAGATATCTAAGAAGGATGCCAGTACTATTTCTCCGTTGCTGGTAATATTTGCTTCTGCCTTGATTCTAGGTCTGATTTTGTTCTATTATCGAGGAATTATAGCTGATATTATTCAATCATTGATGAATATGAACTACATGCAGACGTTTTTGGCCAAGTCGGTGGGACAGCATTTGTTTCATTTGATTGGATTGTATGTGATTTTTGTCATAAATGCTGGCTTATTTATTGTTTTAAGCTACAAATCCTTGGTAGCAGGTAATCCAATACTCCCCATATTCAATGTAATCTTGGCAATTTTGGTGATTTATGCTTTAAGACACCTGTTTTTGTTGGTTTTTGGCTGGATTTTTGAACTTGAAGGAGAGGCAGGAACCTTTTCCTTTTTAATTGCTTTATTGAATATGTCGATGGGGCTAGCATTAATACCAATAAATCTGTTTATCGCTTTTGCACCAGGTGGTTTGGCCAAAGTGCTTGTCTTTATAGGTGTTTTGGTAATAGCGTTGATGATTGGGTTGAGGTACTTCCGAGGGACATTATTGAGTTCAAAGTGGGTAGGAGGCGCTCCTTTTCAGTTTTTTCTTTACTTTTGCACCTTCGAAATTGCACCTGTTTTGGTAATACTTTATTGGATTGGCCTTTATGGCTAACCAAATTTAAACCTAATAACTTATATGGCATCAAGTGTAAAGTCTTCTAAAGAAAGCTTCAAGACTGTGAAGACTATTCTTGTTTCTCAACCAAAGCCAGAACGTTCACCGTACTATCATTTGGAACAAAAGTGGGATGTAAAAATTGACTGGCGTCAGTTTATACATGTCGAGCCTGTTACTGAGAAAGAATTTCGTAAAAATAGATTGAGACCAGATGAGTTCACAGCCATCATATTTACAAGTAAATTATCAATCGAGCATTTTTTTAGATTGTGTGAAGAGATGAGGGTAAAGATGTCTATGCAGACAAAGTACTTTTGTCTCACAGAGGCCATCGCCAACTACCTTCAAAAATTCATAGTTTACAGAAAGCGAAAAGTATTTGTAGGTACAAGGAAGATTGCGGATCTGGCCACATCTTTTACCAAGCACAAGACAGAAAAATTCTTACTACCATGTTCCAATCTTGGAGCCTTGGAAGTAGTATCATATCTTAAGGAAAATGAATTAGATTTTCAGGAAGCGATGATGTACAGAACAGTTGCGAGTGATCTTTCGGATTTGAGCGATGTAACATACGATGTACTAGTATTCTTTAGTCCTCTTGGTATTGCTTCGTTGTATGAAAACTTCCCGGATTTTAAGCAAAACAATACGCGCTTAGCCATCTTTGGTAATTCGACAAACAAGGCGGTAGTAGAACGGGGCTTGACGACCAACATTCTCGCGCCGACTCCAGAAACGCCATCGATGTCAATGGCACTCGAGCAATATTTGAAGAAATCAAATAAATAATTTGTAAGATGGAAATGAAATGGCTGATTGAAAAATTGCAAGAGTCATTTCTTCATGACCTTCCCGGCTGGGAAGCTCAGAAAAAGCTTTCTCCGGGATATGATCCCAGCTATAGAAAAGCAAGCCCTGATGCGTTACAAGCATCCGTGATGGTATTGATTTCTCCTGTGAATGGAATTCCTCATTTGAATTTTATCAAGCGTGCATCTCGTTATGTTGATGATAAACATAAGGGTCAGATTGGTTTCGCTGGTGGTAAGATTGAACCGGGTGAGACAGAAATTGAAGCGGTGATCCGAGAAGTAGAAGAGGAGATCGGCGTTACTGAGGATCGATATACCATCATGGGGAAGATCACCCCTTTGTATGTTTTTGTTAGTAACTTTTTGGTCCATCCTTTTATCGCTTACGCAAATGATGCCCTCGATTTTGTCTTAGACCCAAGTGAAGTTGATGAACTGATCCAGTGGCCGATAACAACCCTTCAAAATAGCGTCTCTCGCAAAGACATTACAGTACCAAGAGCTATAATCAAAAATGCACCTTATTATCCCTTGGGTCAAGAAACTTTGTGGGGAGCAACTTCAATGATCACTTCGGAATTTTTGGCAATGCTTGAGGATAAATAGTGAGTCTTTAGGTGATGGATTTATTATCTATAAAGTATAGTTAACTAAGAACTGCTGTCAGTGAAGAAGTGAAATTTATCTATTCTCAATTGATGAATAATAATAAAATTCTACTCTACTTGAAAGCAGTTCTTAATACCCAATATGTAAGTGCAGTTATCATAAAACTGCAGGTTTCACTGACTATAAAATTCCTACTTGGTCCTCAGAAATATGGATGGTTCTCATTTCATCTGCTCTTGTATTTATATCACCAGAAGCATTTTCTAATCTTAAAACTCCTCTTGGACATACCGCAGAACAAACACCACAACCTACACAAGACGACCTTACGATGTCTTGTCCTTTTTGTGCATAAGCTCTTACATCAATACCCATTTCACAATAAGTAGAACAGTTTCCACATGAGATACATTGGCCACCATTGGTTGTGATTCTGAATCTAGATTTGAATCTTTGAACCAATCCAAGGTAAGCAGCAAGTGGACATCCGAAACGACACCATGTTCTGTTACCCATCAAAGGATAAAAACCTGTACCGACAACACCTGCAAAAGCAGATCCGATTAAAAATCCATACCATCCTCTCAGAGAGTCAGAACTGATTCCAAGGATCGATGCGCTTCCTGTGAAGTAATGGAAAAGAACCATAACGGTCATTACTACAGCAGCTACTAAAACACCGTGGATAATCCATCTTTCAAATTTCCATGCTCGTAGACTTTTATCTGATAATTGTCTGTATGGGTCACCCAGAGTTTCGGCAAGACCTCCACAGCCGCACACCCATGAACAATACCATCTTTTCCCGTAAAAATATGTGATTACTGGTACGCCAATCAACATCAATACAATTCCCCATACCAGCATGAAGATTCCTAGGTTTCCACTAGCCAACAAATTATTGATGTTGTAATCAAAGAAGAAAGAATAGTTTAGTGGCCAGATGTTTTTGAAATCGTAATATGGATAGTTTAATCTTACCAATATTTCCGGAAGGGTAAAGGCGATGGCAGTCTGGAAAAACATCACAGATGCCGTTCTCACCATTTGGTATTTATTGTGGCGGTACTTAGAAATCATACGGATTCCCATTACCAATACGATGATCGTATACATCAATCCGTATAAGAACCACTGACTTGCTTTGTTGCCACTTAAAAATTCACTGACTGGAGAAACGATGGTCATCCAGTTGGTGATTAAATGTGGAGCCCAATAAAGTAAGATATAGAATCCAACAAGGTAAATGCCAAACAACATACCCAACCATCCAGTCAGTACGACCGATGCCGAACGTGGTGGATTAAATAGTTTTTCTTTTTCGTATAAAAAGACGAGACCTACAATAATCAATGCGATGATTCCAGTAAGCAATGGCCAAAATAGATTGCCATTATTGTATTTATATCCATAGATCAATACACCAATGATGGTTGATAAAAGCATGAACATTTTTGGCCCAAACTGTAAGCCTTTGGTTAGTGATGAGTGATAGATGCCATCATTTTTAATACCAGCAGGTTGTGCGAATTTTGGGATGATAAATAAAAGCCCCCCCAAGATTCCTAAACCGAAGGTGAGTAGAAATCCTTGCATCGGATTTTTGGTAACCCATCCTGATCCAGATTCTGTGATACTATCTCTAACATAATTTTTTATTTGCCAATCAGCCATTTTGAAATCCCATTCGCCAACACCGGCTGGAGGAGAAGAACTAAACTGTTCGTTGAGATTATTTTGTGCTGTTAACAAGACAGACTTTAGGTCTTTGATGAAAGCAATATTGCTTCCTTGCTCCTTTCCTATTATACCTTTTTCTTTGGCCAACTTAAGCACCTCAGTACGGTGGTGTTCGTTGCTGATTTTTAAAGTGTCTTCCGTTAATGTAAACTTGTTAAGTCCAGGCATTAAAGTAAAGATCAAGAAAGCTACTAAGAATAGTAGGATACCAATTTTTTGAATTATGTTCATGATCTAACTTTTAAAAATTTAAGGACTTGATCGAGCTTTCTCTTTTTCTGCAACGTAAGATTTTTACCAGTCTGATCATTATACTTCTTTAATAACATTCCTTCGTATTGTTCGTAAAATTCCGGATCAAAATTGGCAAGACTTAAGTCTTGCAATACTTGATCAATTTTGGTTTTATCCTTGATCCACTTGTCACAAACTTCGTGTCTAAATCTGATACCCATGAGGTTAAACCCGAGTACTACTTCTGAGTTTTTGTCATAAACAATTCTAATAGATTTTTCTCCGTCGTCGTGTTCCCAATATAGATTTTGGTGATGTTCTGCTGGCTGTGGAGGCATTTCTCCATAGACTTGGTATTCAATGTCTAAAAACTTGGCTGAGTTAAACCAGATGCCAGGATCGTAGCTTACTTTTTTCCCTGTGATATTATAGGCAACCGTTTCTCCCATCATTCTACCTGTATACCAGATGGCTTCAATCGGCCTTCTGCCAGGAAGTGGGTTTCTCATTTCAGCGCAGTCTCCGATGGCATATACATCTTGAATGTTGGTCTGTAGGTTTTCATCTACAAGGATTCCTCTGTTGGTTTCAATCGGCCCATCTTTAAGCCACCCAATGTTGGGACTAACACCAGCGGTAAGACCTACATAACCGCAATCAATTTTTTCTCCAGTTTCTTTTACAATTACTCCACATGCGGTTCCATTTCCATCATCGACTATTTCACCAAGATTGGTATTGAGTCTGAGGTCAATTCCATGGTGTGTGATATGTCTTGAAATCATGGCAGATTCTTCATTCGGTAGTGCATTGTTCCAGTAGGAAGGTTCTCTTACCAACATTGTCACAGGAATATTCCTAGAATGAAACATTTCCGCCATTTCAAGACCAATCAGGCCGCCGCCAGTAATTACAGCTTTTTTAAGATTGGGACTATATTTCTCCATGTTTTCCAAATCTTGGATATGATACAGACCACCTACGCCATTTAAATCTTGACCAGGCCACCCAAATTTATTAGGTTTTGATCCTAGAGCCAATACTAGTTGGTCGTATTGAATCTCTTTTCCATTTTTGGTTTGCAGAGTTTTTTTATTGAAGTCGATTTTTGTGATATGTTCTTGAAGTAAATCGATTCTATTTTTTTCCCAAAACCAAGGTTCATATGGTTGTGTATCTACTTCCCGCATATGGCCCATATATATATACATAAGAGCAGTACGACTATAAAAGTATTTTGATTCGGAGGAAATGACGGTAATCTTATTGTCACTGAGTTTTCTTAACCAGCGCGCGGAGCTTATTCCGCTTATTCCGTTTCCGATGATGACTGTATGCACGATAGAAAATTTATATTATTTAAGCTAAGATATTATTGATTTAACTAATGTCTTATTAAAATGAAATTTAATCCAAAAATTATTAAAGATATACGCTTGGTTCCCTCATTTAGTTTCTATTCAAAAGAATGAAATTGCATAGCAAGACATATTTATGTCTTTATATTATAAAATATAAGTATTTGATAGAACAAAATATTGCGATAAACACAGAAAGCTGTAAATATGTTTCGTTTTGTGCACAAAAAGTTATTCGCTTCATTATATTTGTCTGAACAAGGACAATTAGGTTTTTTTGTAGTTGTCTTGCCGACATTTAATCAACTAAAATAAATTTGAATGATGAAAAATTTACTCTTATTAATGTTTGTATTCGGAATGATGAGTGGTGTTTCCGCCCAGGAAATTTACTACTCAGAAACTTTCGATGATGGTTTACCAGCAGAATGGTTTACAGAAGGAGATGGATGGCTATTTGGAAATGGCTCTGATGTGAGCAGTCAATTCTTTGGTGTACCAGATTCGGGTTCTGGTGTCGTTTGTTTTAATGATGATGCTTTGGGTGAAGAAAGTGTAGGAGGAGGAAGACTTGAAAGTGGCCCAATAGATTTAACAGCAGCTACCGGTGAAGTTCTGTTCCAAATGAACTATTATTTCCCAAATCTTGATTATCAAGATGCAGATGAAACAGTAATCATGTATGTATCTACAGATGCAGGAGCTAGCTATGAAGAATTTATGGAGTTTGATGGAGAAGGCTTGGCTTTTACAGTTGGTTTCGCTGATTTGACTGAGTTTGCTGGATCAACAATAAATATTGCGTTAGAATACAATGATGGAGCACAATGGAACTTTGGTTTTGCTATAGATGGAATAGAAATAGCAGATGGAATTTCATTGATAAAGAATAGAGATTATTCAGTGACTGCAGGCGCTTCAGAATTCATTGCTGAAGCAAAAATAGGTGCGGAATATAGCGGAGTTTCAGGTATTATTACAAATAGAGGACTTGAGAATATGGAGTCGTTTGATATTGTTATATCCGATGGAACAACTGAAATTGTAGAATCAATTTCTGGTGTGGATTTAGCTAGAGGACAAGTAATGGGTTATAGCATAGACGAAACAATTATTGTTCCTGAAGGTACTTCTACTTGGACAGTATCAATAAGAAACATAAATGGTTCAGATGAATTAGATGCAAGTTTAAATGGTTCATTTAGCCTTAATGGATTGGCTGGTATTCATCCAAACAAGGCTGTTATGGTTGAAGAAGCAACAGGGACTTGGTGTACTTGGTGTCCAAGAGGTGATGTTTTCTTAGATGAGATGACTAAGAGATTCGGTTCAAGTTTTGTAGGGGTTGCTGTTCATAATCAAGATCCAATGGTATTATCTGCTTATGATAGCGGAATCACTAGTTTTCCTGGTTTCCAAGGTTTTCCCGGAGTGATTTATAATAGAGATCGATTTCTAGACCCATCTGAAATAGCTGCTCCTTCTATATTAGATATGTTTGTCGCTCCAACTGTAGGTATTTCTATAGGAGGAGAATTAGATGGAACAGGAGCGTTAACCGCTTCTATTGAAGTAAACTTTTTAGAAGATGCTAATGTAGATTATAATGTTTCAATTATTATCACAGAAGATGGAATAACAGGTACTAGTAGTGGATATGCTCAAGTAAATGCTTATAGTGGTGGTGCACAAGGACCAATGGGAGGATATGAATTATTACCTTCTCCAGTTCCTGCGTCAATGATGGTGTATGATCATGTAGGAAGAGGACTTATAGGTGGTTTTTCAGGTGTGCCTAATGTTGTTTCAGGAGATTACCTTGCTGGTGACATTAAGAGTTATAGATTTGATCCATACAATGTACCTGCGGATATGAATACAGACAATGTTCATGTAATTGGTGTAATTACTGATGCTTCTTCAGGTGAGATTGTTAATGTAAAATCTGTAAGTTTCGAAGATGCTTTGGCAAGTGGATTGTCTACAAGTATTTCAGAAACATTTGACAATACGTATGCAGACGTTTATCCTAACTTGGTGGTAGATCAAACAACGATTTATATGACTTTGGAAGAAACAAGAACGGTAAAAGCTTTCTTGGTCAATTCAATTGGGCAGACAGTAACAACTCAAAACTATGGTCAAAACTATGGTCAAGTTGAATTGCAATTTGATATGACAAATGTAAATGCTGGATTATACTACTTGCATATCCAAGCAGATGATAAGTTGATTACAAAGAAGCTTACAAAAGCAGAATAAGAGTAAATAGTAATATATTTGAGCCACACTGTCATTGCAGTGTGGCTTTTTTTTTAAACAAACGTGTATGAAGTTCCTTATACTAGGAGGTATTTTGTTCTTTATGTATCGGTTTTATTTTAAACCCTCTCTCAATGCGCCAAAGAGCAAAGACTCTATTGATGGTGGCAAAGAAGAGTTTTCAGATTACGAAGAAATTGAATAAAAAACATCCACCTATATCCAAGATTGTGCGCCACAATGATCACCATTTTATCATTATGGACAAAGCGCCAGGTATACCTGTGCAACCCGATCAGACAGGAGACATGTCATTACTCCAACTTGCAGAAATCTATTGCAAAAGAAGAGTACATGCGGTTACAAGATTGGATAGACCTGCTTCTGGCTTAAATCTGTTTGGAAAAACACCTGATGATGTAACATATGCAAGAGAACTTGCTGCAAAAGGCAAACTTGAAAAAAAGTATATCGCTATTGTAGAAGGGGTAGTTGAAAAAAAGAAAGCATCGATCAGTAATTTCTTATTTCACAATACCAAGTCAAAAAAAGCCGAAATTTCAGAAGAAGAAAAGGAAGGATTTAAACAAGCTGATCTGGATTACGAAGTCCTTGCTGTAACTGATAACTATTCCATTTTGAAGATTCATATCGGGACAGGAAGATTCCATCAGATACGAGCGCAAATGGCTCATATCGGTCATGCAATCAAAGGCGATGTAAAATATGGAGCTAGAAGGGCAAACAAAGATAGAAGCATACACTTATTGTGTTATTCAATGAAGTTTAAAGTAAAAGCTAGTAGCAAACAAATTAAAAGCGTAGCAACATTAAATTTAGAAGATGCGCTTTGGTCATTAACGAATGAAAAACTACATGGGAAAGAATCAAAAGACTAATCATACAGATGTAAATACTCTCGGTGAATTTGGTTTGATTGAGCATTTAACGAGAAACTTTGCCCTCAACAACGTTTCTTCAATTAAAGGAATCGGTGATGATGCTGCGGTGTTAAATGCAAACGACGAAGAGGTTTTATTGGTATCCACAGATATGTTGGTTGAAGGAATTCATTTTGATCCTGCTTATACTCCCTTAAAACATTTGGGGTATAAATCGATAGTAGTAAATGTATCAGATATTTATGCGATGAATGGAACACCTACTCAGGTAACCGTTTCAATTGCTATATCTAACAGATATTCTGTAGAAGCATTGGATGAACTATATGCCGGCATTTTATTGGCTTGTGAAAAATACGATGTTGATCTTGTAGGAGGAGACACGACTTCTTGTCCCAAAGGAATGACCATTAGTGTAACGGCTCTGGGACGTGCTAAGCAAGGGCAAGTTTCCTACAGGTCTGGTGCACAAGTAGGAGATGTGATATGCTTGACTGGTTACTTAGGTGCAGCATATCTTGGGTTACAGATTCTTGAAAGAGAGAAACAAATTTACTTAGAGAATCCTCAGATTCAACCTGACTTGGATAATGCAAGTTACCTGATAGAAAGTATTTTAAAACCTGAAGCAGCAAAGGATTCGGTTGATTATTTTCATAAACATGGTATAACTCCGACATCAATGATTGATGTATCTGATGGATTGGCATCTGAACTTTTTCATATAGCCAAACAATCAAATGTGGGACTTTATATCGAAGAAGTAAATCTTCCGATTCATCAAGAAACCCAATTAAAAGCGATTTCATTTAATATTGATCCGTTGACCTGTGCTATGCACGGTGGCGAAGATTATGAGTTATTGTTTACAATAAATCCTAAAGACCTAGAAAAAGTGAAGTACATGCCTGATGTGTATATGATAGGTGATATTGTAGAAGCAGATCAAGGTTTAAAGCTTCATACTAGTGGAGGAAATATCAAAAACTTGGTAGCTCAGGGCTGGCAACACTTTAGAGATGAGAAATCTTAAGTAAGTAAAGCCGCATTCACTTTGCTAACGCAAATAATTTTTTATTAAACTTTTCTGCACTTAAGTCTTTTATGAAAAGCTGAGATATCCATTGAATAGAACGTGCGATTAAAAATTCATAGGTAGGTGAATAGCGGGTTGTTGAATATTTTGGAAAGGGTTTTCCGAGTGGCTTAAAATCTTTATCATAAAGTTCAAATAAATTGTACCTGTGAGAAGCAAGGATAAAAATGGGTTCGTTTTTAATTTTGATGGATGTATCAATTTCCAGTTGATCGTTTAAGAATATTGCGTCACTTGGATTTTGTAAGAATTCGTAAAGTTTTACATCATAGGCAAATACCACATTAGAAAAAGAATAATATTCTGAAAATTCTTTGATCAAATTGATGTTGGCCTTTGCTATCCTTTCTTTTTCAAGCTGGGCCTGTTTTTCTCCTTGGAATGCTAAGATGGATTCAATATTGTACTCACGTTTGCTTAGCCTTACAATTAAAGTACCATTTGATAAATCATCAATGGTTCTATCAGAAGAAATGGAAGTAACCTTTTCTGGTTTTATTACTGTGTAGTCTTCATCTCTTTGTGCGATCATTGTTGTCAACATACCAAGGAAAAAAAGAATGAAAAGTGGAAGTTTCATGATTTTTGTTTTGCATCTTACTATTCATTGATAACGTCGTCGATTAATAAAAAGACAATAAAAATGATGCAATAACAATTTTTTAAGATAAATGCGACTTCAATACTTCTATGACTTCAGGGTAAATACCAGGATTGCTTGCTACAATTTTACACGATTGAAGATGCTTGTCTTCTCCTTTAAAATCAGAAACAATGGCGCCTGCTTCTTGCGCAATCAATGCACCAGCCGCAATGTCCCAAAGATTTAAAAATCCTTCATAATAACAGGAAATTCTTCCGGCAGCAACATAAGAGAGATCCAATGCTGCTGAACCAAGTCGTCTTAGACCTCTTGAGTGTTTCAACCAATGTTCTATGATTTTAAGATATGCGCTTGGATCATATTCATTGGAATAAGGGAAGCCGGTAACGAAGATTGAATCAGCCAGCTTGAGATTGGTTGAAACTTGAAGTTTGCGACCATCGAGGAAGGCTCCTTGTCCTTTTATAGCGGTGAAGCATTCTTGTTTGGCATTATCTCTTACCATGCCTAGTACGATTTCTCCATTAACTCTGAGTGCAATACTGGTTGAGTAGTGTGGAATCCCATATAAGTAATTGGTTGTTCCATCGAGGGGGTCAACGATCCACATGACGTCTTTTACCTCAGTTTGTATCGTTTTTTCTTCTGTTATGAATCCAGCTTCAGGCAATATTTGCGCAAGCGTCTCAACAATCATCTCTTCAGAAGTCTTATCTACATAAGAAACAAGGCTATTTAATTCTTTTTCTTCAATCTGTGAACGAAGAACCTTATCTATTTCGTTCCTCATATATTCGCCAACTTTCTCTCCTAAAGGGATTAATTGGTCTATTATTTTCTGATAATCGAGCATAGACTCAAGAAACAAAAATTATAAATAATAGCTGATAATATATTTAGCTAATTATTTTCGCACCGATGAAGAATCAAGACAAAGCAGCAATTGGGTTTTTGTGCCTAATGATCATTTCAATCTACTACAGTTTGTTTTTGCTGTCTATCTCTTCTATTGGATTTTCTGCGATTGCACTTTATAAAGTAATTACCGAAAAGCGAAAATTCACTGACAAAGCATATTTGCCTTTTGCCGCATTGATGTTGATATTTTTACTTACCGTTATTTCAGGAATAAATAGTGAAGATGTTACGCATTGGGTGAGACACTTGAGAATGAAACTACCGTTTCTTATTTTGCCTCCTGCATTTTATATTATGCGTGTTCCTGTTGCTAAATACTTTGATACTTTATGCATTTTCTTTATGGGCGTAGGTGTTTTGAGTACGATTCCTGTCTTGATGCAGTTTGTTGATGTTGAAAGTTTGGTGGGGATAATCAAGAAAGGGCAGTCGATCAATACTCCTGTTGATCATATTAAATATAGCATCTATATCGCTTTTTCAATTCTGATAGCATTGCTCTTTTTTATTGAGAAGAGATACGTGTTTAAGTATGGTAAAGGATTTCTATTGGGAGCAGGATTTTATTTGTTTCTTTTTTTGCACCTACTTGCAGTGCGTAGTGGCTTGGCAGTTTTTTATGTGGCTGCTTTCATCTTGATATTGAGATATGCAATTCTTTTGAGAAATCCAATATTGTATTTGGTACTTTTCCTTCTGGCTGTATCTCCGTTTGTCGCTTATAAAACCATTCCTACTTTAAAAAAGAAAGTGGAGTATATGGTTTATGATTATAAGATGTATCAAAAAGGAGATGGGGAGAACTTGTCTGATTCTGAGCGACTATATTCCTATGAAGTAGGGTACGAAATTTTTAAAGAATCTCCAATCTTGGGTTCGGGAATTGGTGATTTGAAGAAATTGTGTCGAGATAGATTTATGGCAAAGTATCAAATGGATTTGAACAAGTATCCGCACAATCAATTTTTGTTTATACTTGCTGGGAGCGGGCTCGTAGGTTTGTTGTTGTTTTTGATTGGGATGTGCTACCCCATTTTTTACTTTCGTAAAAAACAGGATAGCTTATTTTTTGCGATCTGGTTGATCGTGATTATTTCTTTTCTGGTTGAGAATACCATCGAAAGATCTTATGGTATTTCTTTTTTCTTACTTTTCTTCCTTGGAAGTATGTGTAAGATGATCTATGATCAATCTGATTACTTCAAGGAAGAGATAGCATCTAATCCACAATCTAAGTAAGCATTGTATTCATCGATACCTTCTTGATAACCTCTTGTATTTGAAACTACTTGTTCGTCGTTGCTCATCAATACGTAAAGTGGTTGAGAGATTTCGTTGAAGTTTACGATTTCAAAGTCGGCCCATTTGTTTCCAACAGTTCTCAACTTATAGTTTTTGCCGTTAGGGTCAATACGTAGACTTTGGTACGTTTCTTTTAGTTTCTTTCTATCATCTACATAAAGCGAAACCAAAACATATTCTTCAGCAAGTTTTCTTTTTACTTCAGAATCTACCCATATGAATTCTTCTGTCTTTCTACAGTTCACGCAACCGTGTCCTGTAAAATCTATGAAGACTGGCTTGTCAACTTCCTTAGCATAGTTTAGGCCTTCGTAGTAGTCTTTAAAGCAAGGTATGTTGTTGGCACAGATTGTAAATGATGGATATTTTTCTTTAATGCTTGAGTCTGCTCCTGATACTGGTTCAGGTAAAAGGAAAGTATAGTTTGCTGGTGGCGCAATTCCACTAGTCATGGCTTTAGGTAAATAGCTACTTGGATTATCTTTGTTTACAAAAAATCCTGTTGCTAAATAGATTGTTAATAAAAGTGAACCAATCGATAGAGCCAATCTCAATGGTGATAATTTGGTGACTGGACTGTCGTGCGGGAATTTTATTTTTCCAAATAGGTATAAGGTCATTCCTGCTGCCAAGAGTACCCAAATACCTAAGAATAATTCATACTTCAATATACCCCAGTTGCTTGTAAGGTCTGCTACAGATAAGAACTTAAAGGCAAAAGCCAATTCTAGGAAGCCTAAAACAACTTTTACTGAGTTCATCCATCCTCCTGATCTTGGTAATGAATTTAACCAAGATGGGAATGCTGCAAACAAACCAAAAGGCAATGCTAGCGCAAGTGAAAACCCTGTCATTACAACTGCAGGACCTAACTTACTTGTTGCGGAAGATACTAGAGCTGATCCAATAATCGGTCCTGTACATGAGAAAGAAACCAAAGCCAACGTAAAGGCCATGAAGAATATTCCTAGAATGCCTCCTTTGTCTGCTACAGAATCGGTTTTGGTGGTCCATGAACTCGGTAACGTGATTTCATAGTATCCAAAGAATGAAAATGCAAAGAATAAGAAGATCAAGAAAAACAATGTATTGGCAATAGCATTGGTTGAAAGTTGATTCAATGCTTCTTCACCAAATACTGCTGTGATAATCAATCCCATCGCTACATAAATAACCATGATTGATACCCCATAGATTAATCCATTGGCAAATCCTGAGCGTTTGGTGTCTTTTGTGAAGTAGCTTACCGTAAGTGGAATCATAGGGAACACGCAAGGTGTTAAAAGAGCTAAAAGTCCACCTAAGAATCCAAGAATAAATGATCTTAGTAAACCGCTATCTGCTTTTTCATCTCCTCCACAATCTCGCATTGGGTTGGCAACTGAAGCGGTGATTGCTGCGATTCTTTGGTCTACCTTATCACCGACAACATTTAAAGAAGATTTTGAATGTTTTGGTTTAGGAGCACCGAAATAACTTGCTGCAAAATCTACTTCAAAGTCAACATCCTGAGGAGGCAGACATTGTGTTGCATCACAAGTCATGTAAGTAAGATATCCCTTTAACTTAGAGTTTTTATCTCCTTTTACTTTCTGAGTAATAACGAAAGCTTCGTCGTCCAAAAATTTGATCACATTTACACCATCGAACAATGGATCTGGGCCTTCTTTTCTATGTCCTTCTTCGGTAGCTTCACCAATCATCTCCGCACCTTTGTTTTCTTCGTACGTGATTGTGGTAGGCATCGGACCTTCGTCACTGGTAAATTGTGAATAGACATTCCATGTATCAGCAATGTCGGCGATATATTTTAATTCGAATTCCCCATTACCAATATCTTTCATTTCAAATCTCCATGTCACTGGATTTGATGGAATGTCTCCGCTGGTATCAAGTACAGAATCATTGTGATTATCTGTTGCCATATTTGCGGAAGCGTCTATCTTCTTATTGATGACATTTTTGGCATCTGCGACTTTTTCAGCAACTTGAGTTTTTGTTTCATTTGCTTTGGCTGCGATTGCGCTTGTTGCAGCTTTGGTGTTTTCTTTAACGGAAGAAGTTGCATTCTGAACGACTTCTTTGGTTTTGGTTGTAGCAGCTTGAGCTTTCTCTTCTAATGATTTTTCTACCTTCTTAGTGTCTGATTTGTTAGTTCCTGATTTTGGTAACGGTTTGGCTGCAGGTACTACTAGATCAAAATCTACATCTTGAGGTGGTAAGCATTGCTTGGCATCACAAGTCATGTAGGTTAAGTATCCTACGATGGACTCTGTACCAGGTGAAATTTTTATTTTTTGCTTGATGACAAACGGCTCATCTGCCAAATATTTTATTACATCGGTTTTAAAAAGCTTGTCAAATCCTTCTTTTTTGTGTCCACTTTCAACAGCATCACCGATTTTTTCAAAACCATCAGAATCGTAATTGATTTCTGTAGGAACAGGCCCATCGGGACTTGTGAACTGAGAGTATACCGTCCAGCCTTTATCAATATCAGCTTTGAAGGTTAATTCATAGCTGTCACCGGCCAATTGATTGATATCAATATTCCAGCTTACTGGATTAAGTTGCTGCGATTGACTTGCAAAAGCAGCTAAAACAAATAGTAGAGAAAATATGAATGTTCGCATTAATTCACTTTTTAAGTTGTGTAAAGATAAAATTTGTGCAAACAAATAGAGAGGTGTATTATGCTAATATGTAGCTTCAAAGTCAATCGTGAGGGGAGGAAGACATCTTTTGTCATCACAGGTCATAAATGTTACATTTCCAGCTATACTATTTCCGTCTTTACTCTTGAATTTCTGTACGAATTTTGAATTTTTGGTGAATTTGATCACTTGGACTCCAAACATTTCGTCCATTCCTTCTTTTGCCTCTCCTAATTCTTCAAACTCGCCAACCAACTCAACATTATTAGAAGTGATTTCAAAATATGTAGGAATAGGTCCATCGTCAGCTGTGTGCTGTGAATAAATACACCATCCATTATCGATTTGCGCTTCAAGAACAAGGTCGTAAGTGCCGTCTTCATTGGCAACGACCTCTGAGATCCATCCAATTGGGTTCTCGATTTGAGCTGAAACATTTAAACAGAATAGACCAAGGAGTAGGATAAAAGAATACTTCACGTTCAATTTTTTTTTCAAAAGTAGAGGCTTTCGAAAGGAAATGCACCCACACAGTAAAAATTATAGCTTTTTTAACAAGTTAGCTCGATGGACAAATGCTTGTAAAACAAAGGTAATTATATACTAAGCCGCCTGCTATGGTCGTATATTTGTGGTATGGCTAGCTCAGATATTTATACTAAGAGGCAATGGTGGAAGGTTCTTCTCGTAATTATGGGGCTAATCATAGTATTCATTACCATTTTTTACTCCAACTATCTGGCGAGTCAATTGGCCAAAAATGAAGAGAATAAAGTAAAACTAATGGTTGAGCTTATCAAATCAACATTGAAGGCTGACACCAACACAAATTTAAATGCGGACCAAGCTTTTGCTCTTTCCTATATGGAAAGCACCAATAATATTCCTTTCATTTTGGAAGATGAACAAGGAGGGCTGGATGGAAATAATTATCCTGAAAGTAAAATCAATGATCAGGAGTTTTTGAAGTCAAGAAAGGAATTGTTTTTGAAGTCTGGCAAAGAACCGATTGTTGGGATTGGATATGCTTCCAAAGTGTACTATGAGAATTCTCGCCTTTATAAGTTAATTACTTATTTCCCAATCGTCCAAGGATTATTGCTTATTGCATTTATTGGATTGGGATATTTCTTTTTCTCGGCATCGAGGAAGGGAGAACAGAATCGAGTATGGGCAGGAATGGCAAAAGAGACAGCGCATCAGTTAGGGACTCCGATTTCAGCAATTATGGCCTGGATTGATTTGTTGAAAGAGATGAATGTGGGGAAAGAAGATCAGCTTGAAATCATCAGTGAATTATCCAACGATGTAGATCGGCTTGAATTGATTGCCGATCGGTTTTCTAAAATAGGATCGACACCTAAGCTTGTCCCAGTGAACATATACTCAGAACTTGACGTGTGTATGAAATACATGGAAAGAAGGGCATCTAAAAAAGTTAGTTTTCAATACCCTGCTGCAGATACCAAAGCCTTGAATGTAAATATCAACAAGCATTTGTTTGACTGGGTGATTGAAAACTTGATAAGAAATTCATTGGATGCAATGGGAGCCGTCGGGACGGTGACAGCGGAGGTAAAAGAAGAAGGAAATTATATTGTAATTGATATGAGTGATACAGGAAAAGGTATACCTTCAAATAAACAAAGGACAGTATTTGAACCAGGATTTACAACAAAGAAGCGAGGTTGGGGATTGGGTCTATCTCTGGCAAAGAGAATAATTGAGGACTATCATTCGGGAAAGATATTTGTAAAAAATTCAAAAATTAATGAGGGAACTACGTTTTCTATTCGTATGCCTAAGGCTTAGTGTTTTTTTGCTTTGCGCAAATTTACTAAGTGCGCAACAAAGCATCAAGATCATTGATGATAAAGGTGAGGGCATGATAGGAGTAACGGTTTACTTGGATGGTATTCCTTTTGCAAGCACAGATCTAAATGGATCAGCAGAAGTCGAGTTAAACGATTTTAAAACGCTTGGTCTTTCGTATTTGGGTTATGAAACAACCTACTTCACAAAAAATCAAATGGAAAAACTTGGTTATGTTCTTCCATTGTCACCTGATGATTCAATAATAGAAGAAGTCTTAATTGTTGGTAGAACGAATGCAAACAGTCGTGATCTTCCATTTAATGTTGAGGCAATCGGATCCAAAGACATTAAGATAAGTCAAGCGCAAACTTCCGCGGATGCTATTGCAAAAAGTGGTTCGGTCTATGTGCAGAAAAGTCAGATGGGTGGAGGGAGTCCAGTGATTAGAGGATTTGAAGCAAATAAAATCTTGTTGGTTGTGGATGGTGTACGGATGAACAATGCAATCTATCGAGGAGGTCACTTACAGAATGCCATTACTTTAGATGCATCGATTCTTAATCGAGCCGAGTTGATTTTTGGTCCAGGTTCGTTGTTGTATGGTAGTGATGCTATCGGTGGTGTCATTCATTTTAGAACTAAGAATCCGTTGGTCGATGGCAATAAGTTTACAGGAGCTGCCTATGCTCGTTATGCTTCCGCAAATAATGAAAATACCATTCATGCCAATTTCACACTTTCCAATCAAAAAAAATTGGCAAGTCTAACAAGTTTTACATTTTCAAGGTTTGGTGACTTAAAAACGGGAAGTAACCGTTCAGATGATTTTCCGGATTGGGGTAAGCGATTTGAATATGCGGTGCGAGAAAATGGTGAAGACGCTCTAAGGCAAAACGAGGATCCAAATGTGCAAGTAGGTACTGCTTATAATCAGATGGATGTATTACAAAAAGTAGTTTATCAACAAAGTGAAAAATTGCGACTTGGATTGAATATTCAATATAGTATTAGTAGTAATATACCTCGATACGATTCTCTGAGCGAATACCGAGATGGAACATTGAGATATGCGACTTGGGATTATGGTCCACAACTGAGGTTTCTGGTTTCTCCAGTAATTGAATACGATGGTAAGAATAAATTTTTTGATAAGATGATGATTAATAGTTCTTATCAAAGAGTGCAAGAGTCAAGGATTGTGAGAGATTTTAATGATCCAGTAGAAACAACGCAAGTTGAGGATTTAAATATTTACGGACTGAATGTTGATTTCAGAAGAACATTTCCTAATAATTCATTGATAGAATATGGTGGGTCTGTTTATTCTAATCAGCTTACATCTACCGTTACTGGTCTTAATGTAAATACAGGCTCTGAGGAATCTGGATTCTTGACAAGGTATCCTAGTGATGGAAGTGACATGTTGCAAGCAGGAATTTATGCGCACCATAGAATGGATTTGATCAAAGATGAGTTGTTTTGGAATCTGGGTGGAAGATGGTCTGTTCAGTCAACAAACTTTTCATTTGATAGAGCGGACCCTATTGCATGGCCAGAATTTTACTACAATGGAATTGAGAACACCAATCATTCATTGGTTTGGATGACTGGACTCAATTATCAAAAAAATAATTGGCAGGTGAAGCTCTTGGCCGGATCGGCATACAGAGCACCCAATGTTGATGACTTGGCGAAGGTAAGAGTAAACGGTAATGAAATCACAGTACCAAATCCAGGGCTAAGTCCCGAGTCCACAAACAACGCAGAAATCAATATTGGTTATCAAAGTAAAAAGATGAAAATTGGAGGCACGGCTTTTTATAGTGTGATAGATGATATAATTGTAAGGCGTGGATTTAATTTGCCTGATGGATCAGAGACTTATGAGGTGAATGGCGATGTGCTCGATGTAACGGCAAATGTCAATGCTATCCGAGGTATCGTACGAGGTCTTGCGGGTCATTTTGAATTTGACATTGTTGAAAGTTTGAGTTTTGCGGCAAATATTAATTATACCCTTGGGTTGTCAATCGATGACGCGGAAGTAGAATCTCCACTAGATCATATTCCTCCTTTGTATGGAAGAGTTCAGTTGAAGCATCAGGTCAAGAATTTTGAGAATCGATTGGTAATGCGTTATAACGGAGAGAAACGGATAGAGGACTATGGTGGATCTGCTGATAATCCAGAATTCGCACTTCCCACAGGAACACCAGCATGGCAAACATTTAATTGGTATTCTAGTTTTACGATCAATTCGCACTGGAATGTACAAGCTAGTGTTGAAAATATTTTGGATAGACATTACAGACTGTTTGCCTCAGGCTTAAGTGCACCTGGAAGAAATTTTATTTTATCATTGAATTATAAGTGGTAGATGTCAAAGGTTTCCATAAGGCCATTTCAGCAGGATGATGCTGAATCAATTTCTCAGTTGGCCAACAACAAAAAGATATGGGATAATCTAAGAGACTATATGCCCTATCCATACACCTTGCAAGATGCACATGATTTTATCGAAATGAAATTGGCAGTGAGTCCAATGTTTGATTTTGCTATTATATATGAAGACACGTTGGTAGGAGTGATAGGGGGAGGTATTCAAAATGATATTTACAGGCATTCAGCTGAGGTTGGTTATTGGTTGGGAGAGTTATATTGGGGTAAAGGGATTGCATCTGAAGCATTGAATCTATTTGTTGATTATGCGTTTGAAGAGCTTGATATTAAACGATTATTTACAGCAGTGTTTGAATACAATCCGGCATCGATCAAAGTGTTGGAGAAAGCAGGATTTAAGCATGAAGGGATATCTAAAAAGTCAATCATAAAGAATAATGAATTTTATGATGAGGTGAAATTTGGACTACTTAACCCGAAGTACTTTCCAGCACAAAAATAGCAATTGAAAAAATCCATAACATATTATTCTAAGGGTTTTAGGAGGAAGATGCTAGCGCAAGCATTTCATAAAGGCATGATTGCTACAGAAGGTCAAGAAAAAGTAATCAATGATTTATTAGGAAAGATAGAAGGGCCGCTTAAAGTAAAATATTCTGATGAATACAAAGCCTTTTCTTATCTAGATGCTTCATATGAAAATTCGATGGTGTTTGAAGAGGGAATTGCGGTTGCTGAAAAAGGTGGAGATGTAAATCCATTAACTCCTGCAGTGTATGCGCTTCATGCTTATAATCAAGGTGATAATGAAACTTTTGAAAATCATGTTTCTTATTTGAAAAAGAGGGGAATCAAAAATGAGGAGGAATACCAGTGGAAATATCATACAGGCGTTGAACGATTTGATATCTCTGGGCCTTGGGTGTCAGGTATTTCTCAAGGGATTATTGCAAGTGTTTTTATTAGAAAATATAAAGATTCTGGAGACAAAGAGTATTTATCAATAGCGAAAGGAGCGATCGCTTATTGTTTGAATGAAGAAAATGGCTTGGTTACCAAGTATGATGAAGGAATCTGGATAGAAGAATATCCATCAGGGATAGGGAAGGGTGTTCTGAATGGCTTTATCTTTTTTTTGATTGCTCTTGGTGAGTTGGCAACAATGGGTTTTTATGAAAAGGAGTTTCATGAAGGAATCCAAACGCTTATCAATGAATTGCCTCATTTTCATAAAGGGAATTATATTTTATACGGCAAACATATTCCTGATTTAGGTAACCAGTTGTATGACAAGATTCACTATTGCCAACTTGATGCATTGTATAATCTGACTGGAGTCAGTGGATTTTATAGTCTTAAAGACTACTGGAGAAAAATCAGTATTACCGATTTTAGTAAATCTTGAAAATTTTTGAAAAATGATATTGGATGCTTTAAAAGAATTGTTTGTTAGAGATCTTGAGAAGGTGAAGAAGGAACTGAATCTATACAGTGATGAGTCAAATCTTTGGCTTGTTGACAATAATATTAAAAACTCAGGAGGGAACTTGTGTCTTCATATTATTGGAAACCTAAAAACATTTATAGGAGATGGGCTTGGTAAGGTGACATATCAGCGAGATCGAGAATTTGAATTTAATGGTAAAGGGGTAAGCCGTGTTGAATTGCTTTCTGGTATTGATGAAACCATTTTAGTCGTCGAAAAAGCATTTTCAAATTTGGAGAAAGATGATATGGAAAAAGATTTCCCGATTCAAATTTGGTCTAAACCAACCAACATGGCTTTTACAATCATGCATTTACAATCGCACCTAAATTATCATTTAGGTCAATTGAATTACCATCGAAGATTATTGAATAAATAGACTTTCTCTTTAAAATCTAGTAAGCACAGCTCTTTGGTATACACCCAAAGGATAGGTAGTAACTTCGAGTATTCCTTCTTTAGTAGTATCGCCTGTAGTGCTTATTTTTTCAGAATCACCTGAAGTTATTTCCCAAATTAGGTTATTGTTTTGCATCTCAATGGTACAAGTGAGTAAGTTACCTGCTACTTCAAATCTTTGAAACCATTTTCCACCCATAAAATAACTTTCTATTAGAATGGTGTTTTTCTCGTCGATTAGATAGAGTCCTTGATCTTGATCGACGACGATCAATTCGTAATTTCTTTTGGAGAGTTCAATACCATTATCGTAGACAATAGTAAATGTATAGTTATCAGAATTATTGATAGGTTCTATGATCAATTCCATTTTCAAACCACCCTGAAGACCAAGTCCTGAGTAAATTTTTAAATCTCCTTGCCACCTACCTGTCCAATCTTCTGGGAAAGAAATAGACTCAATCCTTTCATTTTCCTTTTCTTGATCGAATGATTTTTTGCTCACACAGGAACTGGTTAAAAATAAGATACAAAAACTTAGAAAATAATATTTGGACATGCTATGTTATTTGCTTGGACTGAAATTCTTTTTTCATGGAATGAAAGATGTCTTTTACTCCAACGACTCCAATATTTAGAATGGTATCAATAATACTCAATCCAGGTAAAAATTCTCCCTGATGTTGTGGGTAAGGATGCTTGGTAAGGTAGCTTAAAGTGTCTAAGTAAATAAGCTTGATGTCAGATTCATTAAATGAATCTTCGTCTTGGTATTCTTTGGCGCCGACACCTGAATAATAAACATTGCCTTCAAATTTTTTCACCAAAGCCAGATTGTAGCCATTTCCTTTTTCGCATAAGTTGATGTCTGATGATCTATGAAACTCACTTTTAACCTCAAGTAAATCAGCAATTTCTTTAATGGTATTGATGTTAAAATCAGCAAGGTTTTCAAACTCGTTTACTTTTAGTAAAGACTTTGAAATAGTTGGAAAATAATAATCGAAGTATGGGGTATTGTGATAAAGATATTCTATTTTCTGAAGGTGCTTTTTAATTTTTGTGCTTGAATGATCAATCTTGATTTGTGAAATTTTTTGATCCTTACTACTTGTAACAGATACTCCAAGCCATTGGGTTTCTTGGTTATGAAATTCTTTTCTAAAAAGGCTTCTTTTTGTAAAACTTTTGGAAGAGAATATGATGTCGTCATGAAAGATGAATACATCAGACATGAATATTTTGTAGAAGTAGCCAATCCATGGAACATAGTTTGGCTGATGTATTGCGATGCTTTTACTTAAATGATCCATCTAATTACTTCGAATGCTTCTGCATACTGTGTGCCTATCTGTGTTCCTCTGACAGTCGCGAGTGATTTAATAAAATCGGAGTTCATATAAGCCTTGCCCTCCTGTGTTTTATAACACTTCAAGGCATTTATTTTGCGGTTGATTTGATCTTCGTTGAGTTTAATAAAACAATCTGTATCAAATGAAAGGTTGTTCCAGATTAATTCATAACCAAGTATGGTGCTATATTTAAATGCTCGGATACCTTCTTGCATGACGGTAAGGTGGTCTTGGTGTATATCTTTTGACGAAGGAAGAAATACCAAGTCTGGTTGGATTTTATTTCTCAGTTGTACGAGTGATTCCAAAATTTCTTGTCGTACGTAGTTTAGTTTTCGTACTTCATGATGGAAAACAGTAAGATTACTTTCTGGAATTCCAAGTGCTTTGGTTGCTTCCTTTACTTCAATTTCTAATCTATTTTTAGGAAAGCCTTCTGGAACAGATTGTTCTGCTGTCGACAGTGCAACGTAATACACCGTGGCGCCTTCATCGAGTACCTTGGCGATTGTTCCTCCACACCCAAGCTCTCCATCGTCTGTGTGTGGAGCAAGTACAACGAGCTTTTTATTTTTAAAATCCATTAGCTTTTTTTCTTATTCAGAAAAGATACTATTATTTCAACTATTTGCTTAGAAGCGTTTCCGTTTCCAAGACTATTTTTGTGTTCTTTAGGAATTTTCAGCGTACTTGTGGTTTCAAGGATGTTTGATTTGGATGGTCCGGCTATGTGATTCCATCCTTCTTGTATTGTTTCTAACCATTCCGTTTGTTTGTCTATAATAATGGCTGGTGTTTTGTGAAAATACGATTCTTTTATCACACCCCCCGAATCCGTCAAACAAAATATTGCATTTTTTATCAACGCTTGTGTTTCAAAGAAACCAATCGGCTCAGAGATAATCCAATGATCACCTTCTAACAGAGAGTTTAGTTTAAATTGATTGATGACTTTGATGGTCCTTGGGTGGGCGGGAAAGAATATCTTTTTACCTAACTCATTGGCCGCAGAAAATATTTCTGTCATCGATTTTACTGATTCAGTATTAGCCGCTCGGTGACAAGTCATGAAAACATAATCTCCTTTGGTCAAGTTGTATTGAGTAAGTAATTTTTCTGCTTCTAATATTTTTTCTTTACTCTGGAAAACAAGGTCTAATCCAACATCGCCTGTCAAATATACATTGTTCGACTTTCCTTCTTTTTTTAAATTATTTATCCCTGTCTGAGTTGGAACGAAATAAAGATCGGTTACTGCATCTGTCAACAACTTATTGATTTCTTCTGGAACGGATTTATTGTGTTCTCTTAATCCAGATTCTACATGGCCCAAAGCAATATTGCTTTTAGCAGCAGCGATGGCACCAGCCGCTGTTGAATTGGTGTCTCCGTATACCAGGATTAGATCAGGATTTTCTTTAAGTAAGACTTTTTCTAAGCCTATCAAAATTTTGGCAAATTGAGACAAAGGGCTTTCTGATCCAACTTCAAGATTATAGTGTGGTTTTGGTAGATTTAATTCTTCTATGAAATGACCTGACATCATTTTGTCGTAGTGCTGTCCCGTGTGTACAATCACTTCTTCGAGTATTTCATTTTCTTTGATGGCCCGGCTTACTGGGGCGAGTTTAATGAAATGAGGTCGATTACCAACGATATGAAGAATTTTATGCATTCAGTTCTGTTATGATTTTATTTGCAGCATAATCCCAAGAAAACCTTTTCTCAATCTTTTCAGGATCATTGACTTTGTTTGTTCCTTTTTTCCAATCGCGATACCAAGATAGAAATTCATGGCCTTGGTTTCTATTTTTATAGAATACGATTCCTCCTCCTGTTTCTTTTAAGATGTTTTCCATTTCTTGATCCTCTCCACCTGTTATGACGGCAATTGTGGGTGTCAGAGAGCCTATGTATTCAAATAATTTTCCAGTTAGTATTCCTGTATGGTTTTTAGTTACACTTGATAGTAGTAGGTTAATATGTGATTGTTCCTGTAATAATTTGGCTTTGTGATGACTCACCATACCTAAACTTTTATAGCTTTTGGCTAAATTGTATTTATCAATGTATTGACCAAAAGTATGGGCATCTTTTCCTGCGTATATAATCGATAGATCATTGATGTCGATAGTCTTTTCTTTTATTTGTAGAGAAAGCCATTCAAAAAATAAGCTTGGATTTCTTTTGTCACCAAACATTGAACCGGTATAGGATATTGTGAATTTTTCAAATTTAGCAACACTTGATATACGCGGAGTAATTCCGTTGTAAATGGTTTTTACATTTGGATGTAGTGGTTTTAATTTACTGGCGAGTCCGTCGGAGACGGTAGTAACTAAATCTGCATATTCTATTAACTTTTTGGTTTTTCTATTTTGGTATGCAGGGAAGAATACATTTTTATACATAGGATCAACATGTAAGTCTCTGAAATCCACCGCCCATTTAGCTTGCGCAAATTTTTGCTTTAGGTGATAACCGATATAAATATCTGCATAAGGTCTGAATGAAGTATAGATAACTGCCTCTGGATTTGAATTTAGAAAAGCGGTTCCGTTTTTAATGCCATTTTTGATGTAATTGGATCCACCTTCTCCAATCCAAATATTGAAAGGATAACTATCAATCAGTTTTCTCCCAAATTTCATAAGTGTGCTAGTCTTCTGTTTTTCTTGGAAGTGAGTTTTCTTCGCTCTTGTTCTATAGTCTTTGGTTTCTAATTCGACGATGTTAAAAGAATCTTGTCCTTGTAGCTTATTCTGAGGTAATACATTTCTGTTTGAAGTCGTAAGTACTTGAATATTGTTGATCTCTTTTTGAAAAGCTTGTGCGAGATAGAAATTTCTCAACACTCCTACAGAGTGGATAGGAGGAAAGTAATAATTGATAAGTAGTGCTGCTTTAGGAGTTGTTGACATCTAGTAATGGATTTAAGATGCGTACAATCTCTTCTGCAATTAGCTTATCATCAAATATTTCTTCCGCCATTTCTCTGCCAGCAACACCCATAGCTACTCTTTGATCTGGAGTAAACCTAATAAATGCTTCAAAAGCATCTGCAAGTGCTTGTGAATCTTTTACTGGAACTAAGAATCCGTTTTTATTATCTATTATGGTTTCTCTGCAACCAGGTACATCCGTCGTGATTATGGCTTTACCCATCGACATACCTTCAAGCAATGTTCTTGGCATTCCTTCTCTATAAGAAGGGAGTACCACACAGTCACTGTATTTAATAAGTGGTCTAATGTCTCTTACAAATCCTTTATATTCTATAATACCATTTTCCATCCAGTTTACAAGATGGTCTCTATCAATATTAGAAGGATTGTCTGCATCAAACTCTCCAATGACTTCAAACTTGACTGACGGAAATTTTTGTTTTATTGTTTTGGCTGCTTCGATGAATTCAATGATTCCTTTGTCATATAGCAGCCTACCAATAAAGGTAAAAGTGACTTGTTTTCCATTTTGTCCATTTGGATTTGGAAGATAATAGCTAGTGTCTACACCGCATCCTTTTACCGAGTAAGCGTTTTCTTTTTTGACAATTTTTTCTGTAACAAATAAAGCTTTGTCGTCTTCATTTTCAAAAATAAACTTATTGTGTGATGGCCCTGAAATTTTATAAAGACTTCTAACAATGAAATTCAAAAAACCTTTGTGAATAAATGAATATCCAAGGCCAGTTACTACAGCAACAGAAGGAATTTTTAAAAGCTTGGTAGCAAGGCCACCATAAATGTTTGGTTTGTTGGTGTAGTGAATAACCAGGTCTGGTTTGAGCCAATTGTATTTTCTATACAGTTCTATAAGAAGTAATATATCCCTGAATGGATTGGTGCTATCGCGTCCCATGGTTTTCATGGGAACATGTTTAACATCAGGAAAACCTTCTTTGTATTCTAAGTACTCATCTACAGGAGCTATCACCAGTAATTCGTGACCCTCAGAAATTAATTTTCGGATGATGTTCAACCTGAAATTATAAATATTCCAAGTTGAATTGGCCACTAATATTATGCGTTTGCTCTCCGCCATTTATAGAAATCGATCTTCTTCAATCGAAAGTCTTACTGCCTTAATTTCTTGTTCTTTGCTTTTTGGGTATATCAGTAATGCATCTTTCTCATCGATGATGATATAGTCTTCTAAATCTTTGATAACAACCAATTTGTCTTTGTATGTTTTTACAAATACATCTTTTACGTTTTCTAGTTTGCTACTGGTTGCAATTACAACATTTTTATCATCATCTTTATCTAGATATGCATGCAGTGAATTCCAGGTACCAAGATCTGACCAACCGATGTCGCAGCTGATGGTGTAAAGTTTATCTGCTTTTTCAAGAATGGCATAATCGATACTGATACTTTCAGTGTTTGGGTAAACGCTATCGATATAATCTTGTTCCTCAGTTGTGTTTAGCTTAGAAAGATCTTCGCTTAAGACATCTATGATTCCTTTTGCATTTTTATTAAATGAGTCGATTATAACACTTGCTTTCCAAATAAATATCCCAGCATTCCAAGAAAAATTTCCCGCGTCCAAATACTTTTGCGCAGTCTCTACATCAGGTTTTTCTTTGAACTGTTTCACTTTTTTGACCCCATTGATATCATCTTCGCTACCTACTTCGATATAACCGTAACCCGTATCAGGTCTTGTAGGGTTTATGCTTAATGTAACCAGACTTTCTGTTTCTGCAGCAAATGCGACAGCTTTTGAAATATTATCTAGAAATACTTGTTCTTTCAGGATAACATGATCTGATGGTACAACAACTAGTGTGGCATCTGGATCTTTTTCTATAATTTTTAAGGCCAGCAATGCATTGCAAGGTGCCGTGTTATTTCTACTAGGTTCTGCGATGATGTTACCAGCAGGAATGTTTGGCAAGTGTTCTTCCACCAATCCGATGTAAGCTTTATTTGTCAATACTAAAATGTTTTCAGGGGGCACAATACTGGAGAATCTTTCAGCGGTTAGCTGAATCAATGATTTCCCTACTCCTAAAATATCTAGGAATTGCTTTGGTAAACTTTCTCTACTTGAAGGCCAAAATCTTGAGCCCACACCTCCGGCCATTATGGCAACATAGGTATTCGTGTGATTCATTCTTTTACTTTAAATTCTAGTTTTTGCCACATTTAAGAGCTAAATGCATGCTTTTAGGGATTATAAGCGGCTTTTCTTATCACAAATTTAAGTAATATATAATTACCTGACTAGTATATTACTATAGGTTTTCACCAAATCGAATCAGGTTGCCGTGGATGTCCAACATGGCAAACTCTCTGATACCATATTCGGTATCATGAAGTTTCCCATTGGGGTGAATGGCATTTACAGAGTCAATTTGATCATAGAGCTTGTCTATTTCTGTGACATAAATGTAGCAACTGGTATTTTCAGGATGGATTTTATCATTGCATTTCCAAAAATGCAAAAGAATGTCATCTCGTTTTACAATCGCATAATTTGAATCTAGATAGATTTTTTCAAAGCCAATTGAAGTATAGAAATGAATGGTTTCATTTAATTCAAGTGAGGCTAAAACGGGAGATGATCTAAGTAGCATTTTAAGTTGTTATATCTAAATCTAGACCATCATAATATTTTGTATCCACATTTTCAAGCCATTTACAAAGGGTTGTAATCTGGCCTGTGTGATAACTTGTATGTTCAATGACATGAATAACAATAGCGATTCCTTTTTCTTTGAATCCTTGCACGTCATATTCTTTTGTTAACAATTCTAAAGTTTGGTTATTTATTACTTCAACCGCTTTATTGATAACTGTGCTAATCTTTTTTTGAAGCGCTTGTTTATTATGTGATTTATCCGCTGAGAATTCTAAGCTTCTTTCTCTATTGTCTTTTTCTTCACCCAATGTTGCGTTGATGTATTGATTGATGTTTCCGCATAGATGTAAGACAAGATTTCCTGCTGAGTTTACATTTTCGTTGGGTGAGTACCAGATATTTTCTTCTGTCATAAAATCTAAGCAAGCATTGATTCTCATCAAACTTTCCTCTTTCATTCTTCTGGTAAACTCTTCTTTAATTTGTGCTTCAATCATAATTCTGCCATTCCGATTATTGCCAAAGATAACCGTAGATTTTTTGTTTTCAATAACTTCTGCGCTGCAGCCTCTAGGGTAGCTCCAGTGGTAATGATATCATCTACTAATAATACATGTTTTCCTATTATTTTTTCATTGTTCTTTATTTTAAATGAATTCATTACATTTTCGAGTCTTTCAAGTCTATTCATTTTAGTTTGTGAATCCGATGGGGTCTCTTTGATTAGTATATTTTTCTCAATAGGAATATCAAGTATTTCAGCTATCCCTTTGCCAAATTCAAAACTTTGATTGTAGCCTCGTCGATATTGTTTTTTATAGTGAAGAGGAATGGGTATTATTAAATCCGGAATGGGAAAATTGGATGAGGAAAGTATTTTTCTCCCGTATTCTTTTCCAAGTTCGACTCCTATGTGAGGTCGATTTTTGTACTTTAATTGGTGTATCAGTTTTAGAATTTTACTACCTTTTCTAAATCTGAATAATGCAGCGGCCCTTTGAATTTTAAATCTTCCAAAGATACGATATTCAAGTTCGTTGTCGACTACATCGATTTGATCGGAATAGGGGAGCTCTAGTTTACATGCCAAACAACAAAGGCTGTTTCGAAGTGGTCTTTTTTCGTAACAAAGTAAACAAAGGTTGGGAAAAAATAATTCTAAGATTGCTTGAGGTATTTCAAAAAGAATTTTCATGCAATCTTTTTTTCATTTATTCAAATAAAATAATCTTACCAGATTTTCTTCTTTGTTGGCTGTCGATGATTTCAACAAAATAAATTCCTTCTTGGAAATCCAGATCGATGTATTGTTGTGTTTGTTTTACTTCTTTTTCGTTTATGAGTCTTCCATATATATCAAATAAGAAAAACTTGAGGCCCTTGTTTTTGGGATTTAGTATTTCTAGTTGACCACTTTCACTATAGTGTATGAAAGAAAAACCGACTGGGTCAACAAATATTTCTTCATTTGAAGAAATTAGGCAGGGTAGTGGATTGTTGTCGACTTCAATCACATCTCCGGGAACAACATTTAAGTCGTTGAATAAAGGCAAATCACTACTTAACTTATAAGCTCTGAATGTCGCGTTGTTGTTGGGGTTTGAACCTTGGGGAATAGGTGTATCTCCAGTTAATGGAATTATATATTCCCATACGATTTCATCCTCTACGTTGAGTTCAAACATATATCCTATTGATCCTGCATTGACTAGTGTGTGGCCATTTTCCAACCTTTGTGCATTGGAAAGGAAAGGGGAATAGAATTGCTCGTTTCCTCCGTCGTAAACCCATTCAGGTGATTCTGGTCCAAATGCAGTTGTTGGGGTAATTTCATAAAATCCTGGTGAAGATTGAGCTGGATCTAAAATTTCGATTGTTGAAAAGTCGGGTCCTGGTCTTCCATTTCCATTGTTGAAGATTAAAATTTTACCTTCATCTTCTAAGCCATCATCAATCCAGTTTACACCGTGTTGTCCAAACAGTTTTTGTTCTCCTATGCGCTGATAAGCATTTGGATTACCCCAACGGTATAGAATGTCTCCTCCTTTTCCATAGGTTCCTCCACTATGAGTAGCTGCTTCTTCTGTAGTTGTAGAATGATCTAAAATCCATATTTCATCTGAGTTTCTTACGCTTAATAAAATTTGATCAAGATTTGCGTTGTAGTCAATGGCATTGATGTGGTTCCAATCTCTAGTTGAATTAGAATTACTACTATTTAATTCTGGCAAGTTGATGTCAAAAAGCTCTGGATGTTCAGAAACTACTCCAAAGTTGGATTTTGTATTATCAAAATCTTGTATGTAGTGGTTTTTGATTTCCCACTGCCATACGATTTCAATATCATTGCTACCCACAGGCCGTACTTCGATAACTCGTTCCGACCACATATATCCTTCAACAGCAATTTCATCTGGGTCTCTTCCAAGTTCGATGAGTTCAGGTGTGAAGACAAGATCCCAGATAAGTACGAGGATGTTTCCATTGGGCATCATGGTTGCATCATGATGCGATAACGATTCTGAAGTATTGAATTCATATTGCCACACGGTCTCGTTGTCCCAATTGACCAATTCAAGTCCACCAGAATTACTTGCTGAAGTAAATGGCCCAACAGGAGAGGTTTTATATGTGCGTAAGACAAGTCCGTTATCTAAAAAGTATGCGGCTAGTCCAGGCCTTGTTCCTCTGTTCCATTGATTGATAAGTCTTCCACATTGATCAACCATATACGCATTGTTGCTTGAGAAAGGCGAATAGAAAATATAGCCTGGCAATACCTCATCGGTGGACTCCAATACTCCTACCGTACGCTGCGTATAAATATTTGCGGAAGCGAAAAAAAGAAAAAGGGAAACAAGCAAGTACTTCATAGTATTTAAATTATACTGCGAAGATAAAAAAACCCTCCTGCTCCATATGTCATGGAGGGAGGGTTATAGGTATTCATACGAGGATTTTTTATTTGATAATACTGAAGCGACCAGAGTAAGTCTGCCCGTTCTGTGTTAAGCGGTAAAAATGCATGCCAGAGTGAAGCGCGCTTACATCGATATTGGTTTCACTGATATGCTCAGCAACCAATTGACCATTGATGTTATATATATCAATTTTAAAGTTACCTGGAGTTTCATTTATGAAATCAAAGGTAATATAGTCTGTTGCTGGGTTAGGGTATAGCTTGAAAATATCCGCATGATTGGGTATGTCCTTTGTCGATGTAGAGATCTCATCAACAAACTCTAATCCTAAGCTGAACAATTGATAATCGAGTCCAACAACATAAGAGTTTCTGCTTTGGGTATTATCGATGGCTTGGCTTAGTAGACCATTTGAATTGGCAGAATATGCAATATTTATGTGATTCTCAGCTGAAAAACTAAATCCATTTGCTTCAGAGTTTTGTAATGTAAAATGAATTTCTCCTGGGATATCGATGTTGTATGTAAGAATAGCATTTTCTACATTTGCCTCGAGCGATTCAATTGAAATAAGATTCTCGTCATAATAAACATGTACCTCCGCTCCAAAAATTAAATCTTCACCATTGTATTGAATTTTTGATTGATAACTTTCACCATTGTTGATCAAAGCATCTTCTAGGAATAGTTTACCAGATTGGAAAATAAATGGAGAACCTAAGTCAGCATCATCATCCACATCACCTGGCTTGATAGCAATAAATTCTTTACTTGGATTGATTGTATTTTCATTTTCTGGTGCGTCAACGAAGAACCAATCAGAAAGAGTTCCTGGCTCCATTTCCAAAATCACATTGTTTTGTTGAACCAAATCTATTGCTGTGACAGAATTGTTGCCATTTATATCTGCCGCTAAAATCTGAAGGTCATTAAGGTCTCTCAAGCCCAAAATGTGGTGCTGAGTTAAAACGATGTCTCTGATTGTAACACCATTTCTGTAGTCGTCGATTAATATAGGATCAAGGTTGTCAAGGTCGGAAGGGAATGCAACACCTACATCATTGGTCATGTCCATCGAAGTCAACGCTACTCCTTCTACAGGTCTTGCAGTCATGGTATTCACCGCAACCAAGGAAGAAAATCCAGTAATATCTACAACAATTGTCTGTGTATATGTAGCCACATCAACATTGTTGGCAGCAATGGTCCAAACTCTATTGACAGTTATTTGGTTCACTTCCAATTGTGCAAGAATATCCACATAGTCGAGGGTATAAATGCTTGCATTATTAACGATGATCGGTTGTGAATCATTAAGGTCAACTTGTGAGAAAGCTATTAAGTCATTGGGTAGGATTCTGTAGTCGGCGATTGACAAATCATCAGGCCATTCTACATCATCGGTATCAGTGTGTCCTGAATCACAATCTCCAAAATCCGTTGAGTTGGGTAAGAAATCACAGATCAATCCAAGATTGATGCTGTTGGTAAGTACTTGCGATACTTCGGTAATATTTCCAGTCAACCAATCTAGAGCTGTCCATGTTCTAATCAATGTAAATGAGTCATCGTCAAAACCAAATAGTTCATCACTATAAACAGTAATAAGATTACCACAAAGGGGGGACTGGTCCCATATTGGTTCTGTTTCTTCTGCAGTATATCCGTAGTTATTAACCAAAGATTCTGGCGCTAATTGTTCAAATACGTTTGCTACAGTTAACCCCACAATTGATAATTCTAGATCCTCTGGGAAAGTAATATCAGAAAGTTCAGGACAAGATGTAAAGTTGGAAATTTCTAGCATTCCAAAACAACTATTATTCGTTTCTGGATCTGTGATTGTGTATGTATATAATCCAGGTTGGTTTACTTCAACAGAACCAACTCCTTCAAAGAAAAAACCAACAACACCTGTGTCTTCAATTTGAATTGCGTAATTGCTTATATCACAACCGGATGTGTTTCCTTCTAGTAACATATCCGAAGTAATTGTTGCTATTGCAGTTGCGCTACCGCTAGGAACGTACATGGAAACTGAAATATTATTATTACATGCCAATGATGATGGACATGGCACATATTCACCAACTTCTAAAGTTGCCCAACATAGGTTGTCTTCCGCATTAATTACTTGGTACATGTATGTTCCCGTTTGATCAATGGTAACAGATGCTCCTGATGCTAGTAAGTTTGAATTTTCATCATAGATTTCTAAGGTAAGTCCAGTACAATTTTCAACATTCAATGCTAGGTCTTCAGGGAATAAAGTAACGGTTCCATCCTCAGAAAGTGTTGTAAATATATTGGTGCTACAAGCCAAGATAGTACACGGATCAAAGATTAATGGAGCTTGAATCACTCCAGAACAACTTAAGCCTGTTTGATTATCCCTAACAGTATATGCAAAGCTGCCCCCTGAACCTTGAGGAATGAATCCATCATTAAATACATTTCCGTTAGAGTCAACAATTGTCAAACTAAGGTCACCGCTATCTGTACTTGAAGAAGTTAAAAAATCTTCAGGAAATAATTGAATTCCACTTTCATTCAAATCAGCAATAGTAACTACTTGTAAACACTGGAAAATTGGTCCACTTGTACAAGGTAGAATCTCAATGGTGGTCCAAGCGATATTAAAATTTCCGGCTTCATCGACCACGGTCAATGTTACCGTAATATCACTTCCTGCATCATCAGCAGTAAAAGTTGATGGTTCAACACTCATAGTTATATCTCCACAATCTCCATCATGTGATCCTGCATCAATAAATTCAGGTGTGATGGTAGCTGTACAGTTTTCATCTAAGGCAAGTTGTAGATCTACAAACACAATAGGAATTGGTGGTGTGTTGTCTTCTACGATCAATGTGCTGTAACAAATGAAATTTTCTGAGCCAACGGTAGCTTCAACAGTAATGTTGTGAATACCGATACCAAAAATGGTTGATGGATCTGGAGTCATCGTTATATTATCATAATCAAACCCAGAGGCAAGAAACGATTCAGGATCTACTCCGTTAATTTCGCATACCCATGGTCCCACGGGAACGGTAACTGTACCTACACAATATTGTTGATCATCAGCATCGACAAGATTTCTTAAGATCTGATATTGTTCGTTTATATCACCAGTAAACCAATCAATGACAGTCCAATTACGCAGTACCTTGAAAGATACTCCGTCTATATTAATGACTATATCCTCATACGTCTGAGCAAGATTGTTGCAGTTGTCTGGATCTGGATAAGTGGGCATGGTTTCAGCCTCGGTAAATCCATAATTCAAGACAAGATTTGATGGTGACAATTCATCAGTCAAGGTCGTAAAGTCAAGTGCATCATCTGAAATGACAATATCACCAGGATAGTTCGCATCGGAAATTGTAGGACATACTACATTGGTGCGATCGATGTTGTTTGCATTGGCTGAATGGAAGACTCCAAACACAATGCAAAGGCAAAACAGTTTTGTAAATAATTTTTTCATAATTTTGTAATGATTTAAATCAATTTTTTTCCCAATTGAGTAGACAGTTTACACGAGCTTGAATACTTAGTTGGGAATTTTTTATTTGATAGTTATTTGTTTCTTTGGTTAAGTTTGACAATTGATTTCTCCATCCTGTGTTGATGTTAAATTGCCAAGCCTGAGTTTTATATCCTAGGTTTAATCCTAGTTGTGTTTTTAAACCTGTATTTTTTCTATAGGGACTTTCTTCACCTCTTTCGAACTTCACAAAATTTGGCGACTCGTCGCTAAAATAATATCCACGGTGACTAGAAATAATGTTTTGCAATAAGCTTACTTCTGGCTCAACCACAAAACGACTCTTAGGAAATAAATCTTTTGAAACACCGAGTTGAAAATTTAGTTTGTTGTGATGTCTGTGCCATAGAATATCTTTGTCTATCGTAGTTGTCGTTGTCAAAGATCCTTCTGTAGTTGTAAGATTATTACTGGCATCGATTGATTCCAAAGTCGAAGAAATTTGTTCGGCAACAATTTCTGTATCTCCATTAAAATATTGAGTGACCAATTGCGCATAATCAAATCCTCCAAAGAATTTAAACCTACTTTTGGTTTCGATTCCTGCTTGGATCGCTGCGTTCATTCCCCACAATGATTTTTCTCTGTTAAATAAATTACTTGGTATTTTGTCGTCATTAATAATCATTGTATTGATGTCACGGATTGTTCCTAGACCAGCAGTTACATAAAATCTTGAGGTAGCAGTGGTTGGTTCCACCAAAACAAATGATGGACTTTTCTTTTTCTCAACGACCACTGGCACAATCTTAAGATTGCTGATAGAATTGAAATCAGAAGTGTTTGGATATCCTGTAAATAGATTTTCTGTCTTCTCTGTTTTGTTTTTTGATAAGTTGTTTTCAGGAAGAATAGGATTTCGTTGAACTGGAACAATATTATTAGTTGCTTTTGCTGAATTAAATATTGATCCTCTTGTTGTGTTATTTGAAGTATAATTTTGGCTGAATATACTTACTGGCTTTTGTGTGATTGGATTTGATGTAATAATTGAAGACTTGTTATTAGTAACTTGATTGCTGATTGAAGGATTGTTGTTTGCATTGTTTTTCGATACAGCAATAGATGATTGGCTAGTTTGATTGTTATTTGTATTGTTGAAAGCGTTGTTTAAGTCTTGTTTGTTTTCATTTTGGATATTGGAAGTAGGAAGATTAGAAATTGAATTTTCTTGAATCGTATTACTAGTGTTTCCTACAATGGAATAGTTATTAAAAAAGAAAAGAGCGAGCAGACCTAATCCAAAAGCTGGGAAGATCCAGAAAAACCTTCTTTTTTTCTTCTTGTCGTCAAGTTCTTTGCTTACCTCTTTCCAAAGGAAGTCTGTGTCAACTTCGTAGCTAACTTCTGATAAAACCTGTTTGATCTTTTTTTCTTTATTGTTCAATTCCATAGTAGGAAAATTTTATGCTATGAATTTATTTTTTTGATTGCCGAGGCATCTTTATGTATTACTATGATGCTTTCATTTTTAAAAGCCGCATTGATCATTTTCTTTGCTCGCGACAAAATTGATCTCGAACTGCTTTCCGTTAGACCTAGTTTTTCACCAATTTCTTTATGGGAATAACCTTCAACCAAAAACATGTTGATAACTATTCTATACTGATCGGGAATTGTATTTATAAATCTCATGATATCATCGTGCTCTAGTTTTAACGAGACAGATTCATCTATCCCTTGTTCCGCTACTAGATCTATTTCTGAATACAGATTCCTTTTTTCTTTTCTTATCTGTTCAATACATTTATTGACAGTGACTGTTGACAACCAAGATTTGAATTTCCCTTGGTCGTTGTACTTATCCATTTTTTTAAGAACATGAATCAGTGTGTCTTGTAGACAATCCTTCGCTATGTCTTCTCTTTTGATATACCTTCTGCATATAGTAAACATATAAGAAGAGTAGGTCTCTACAAAGTACTTTTGCGCCAGACGATTGCCTGCTTTACATCCTGATATAATATCCTGTTCTTTCAAAAAGGGGTTTGTTGGAAGTTATTGTTTTATAATGATTTGTCCTTCTACTGGATAGTTTCCTGCAGTAGGGTTATTGATGGTTTGCATCCATAGGACACCTGAAAAACTGACTCTTGTAAGATCGTCATCCATGTCTTCCAGATGGCTGATGTAGCAATCGGTAATTCCACATCCTACCGGTGAATTTTCACATTGCATGAAATACCCATCCATTCCAAAATCTTCATCTTCAATAAAAATGTTTACTTCTTCTTCTGTGTATTCTCCTTTCTCTGTTCCTCTGATTTTAATTCTAAAAGAACTGTCTTCTGCACTGAAGGTTAAGTTTCCATTATTTTCGCTCAAGGCAAATGTTGGTAAAAGTTCTTCTTCGCCATTTATAGTTATATAACTATAGCCTTTATCTATGGCTTCACAAGCGGTCAACACTCCTAAGTTGTCAGGGATGGTAGAATCCCACTCAATCACATTTCCTTTCATATTGCTTTTTATATCAAAACCACGGATATCTATTGCTCCACATGTAGAAAAAACAGTTTCAATATTTTCTTGGCCAAAAAGAAAGTAATCATCCTTGTCATCAAAATTGATTTGCACTGCTGGCTCTTCAATTGCGTCTCCATTGCAATCAATATTTTTAAAGTTTAAAAACAGAAACTCGTCAGAAGAAGATGAGTTAAGTTCTAAAGCAAAGACCTCATTGTTAGCCGTTTGTATTTCTGAAGTTACGTTTACCAAATCTCCACAAGGGTTTAGTAGTTGCATATTTAATAACACATCTTCAGGCACATAACTTGACCACCTACCATTGGCACTAGTGTAACTTGTAATTTCTTGATTAAATGGCGATTGAAAAGTTAGATTTTGATAGGCAACAGGTGTTTCCGAATAGCTAATTTTTCCTTCAATAAAAGTCGACGAAGTATAATTGGCAATCATATAATAACCACTTTTGTCCGTACTGATTGCCTGATTGCTTTCAGTAAAATCATCCACCAAAACCCATTGATGAAAATCGTTGTCTAGATGAAATAGGCCTACGTTTGTATTGTTGTTTTCTAAAAAGAAGACGCTGATATCATTATCTCCATTGGTATCATTATAGTAAAAACCAGAAAGAGGGTTTAGGAAAAAACTTCCTGCTTCTTTCCCTCTCGCCCAGCGTCCCATTTGTTGAAGTGTATTGACATTGTCTATGATGCCATAACTTACTTGTTCACTTTGATCTATATTTGGTTTGACTTCAAAAAAGTTGTTTGAGATTAATACGTTATTGGCTTGAACTGAATTAGAGTTGGTCCACTCTGGAAAAGTATTTATCTGAATTTTATTGTAGTCGTTTTCAATCAAGGAAACATTTGCGAAAGCGATTTCTTGATCATTTTGAACAATAGAAATATGTTGATTTTTCTTATTGGCTTGGCTTAAGTCCAACTGAAAAACTTCTTGATCAACAAGCGCGGATATTTCATCAGTAGAAATGGTATAGTTGTCAACAGTTGCCCCATTGTTGTCTACTACGATACCATAGACTGTCGTCTGAATTTTGACATCTGGGACTTGGGTAACGGTAACTGGAGCCAGTGAGTTGTCTTGATCTTCATAGCATCCAGTAGCCAAAACGGACAAGAGAGTCAATATGATTAAAAGTTGTTTTTTCATGATTCCTATTCCTTTGATAGTATAAAGAGGGTAGTAGGGAAAACGCTGCAAGAAAATGAAGAAAAATTCATCTTTTTCTGAAAACAGGCTTTATCTCAATAAAAAGATACTAAAATGAGGGGTTTGAAGTATTATTTTGATGTAATTAAGTTAACTACACAAGCATTCAAAATCGCCAAGATTTTCACCAGCTCAGTCAACCCTGAATGCCTTTTAATTCATACCCCTCAATCATTTCTGTTCTCAAAATAATCGCTTAGAAAAATCTAAAAACTCCAACCATTGTTTTAGATCAAGCGATATACCATTAAAAGAAACAGAAATGAAACATACAAATCATTATTTAGCCGCCTTTATTGGTATGATACTGATCTCAATGTCGCTTACTTCTTGTCTCAAAGATGTCTGTGATGAAACGAGAACCTTTATTCAATATGACCCAATTTATCTTAACTACGACCAGATCAGAGTACAGATCAGCGCAGAGGAAGGTCGAGTTTTGAATAATCCAGGTAAAATCTATGCGTACAAAAATTATTTATTGATCAATGAATTGAGAGAAGGTATCCACGTCTTTGATAATTCTGATCCCGAAAATCCAGTCAATCTTGCCTTTATTGACATTCCCGGTAATGTAGATATGGCCGTTCAGAATGACATTCTATTTGCAGATAATTATATGGATGTAATCAGCGTCGATATCACCGATCCGCTAAACCCAATTTTAAAAGATCGTCAAGAAGATGTCTATCAGAACTACTGGTTCCAAGAAGGCAGAGGATTTCAAGTGGGTTATCGAGAAACTGAACTGACCACGGAAGTCGATTGTTCTAGTCCTAATTGGGGCAATCAATGGTTCTGGGGTGGTGAAGTTCTTTTTGCGGAAGCAAGTTTTGATGTAGCGGTAAACAATGTGGGTGGAGCCACGAGCCAGGCTGCCGTTGGTACAGGAGGATCTCTTGCAAGATTTACCTTATCCAAAAACCACCTTTACGTTATTGATCAGTGGAATCTACACACATTCCAAATCAATGAGAATTGTACGCTTACTGGTGTAAGTGAATTTAATGTCGGGTGGGGGATTGAAACCATTTTCCCATATGGCGACAACTTATTTATCGGAAGTCAGACGGGTATGTTTATATACGATATCACCAATCCGAGTGAGCCTTGGTATTTGTCAGAATTCACACATGCGAGAGCGTGCGATCCAGTTTTTGTTGATGGCGAAACAGCATATGTTACGCTAAGAAACGGAAATAGATGTCAGAACTTTAACAACCAATTGGATGTTTTGGATGTCAGTGATTTGAGAAATCCTAGATTGATTGCTACACACGAAATGGACAATCCACACGGCCTTTCAAAAATTGAAAACAAGTTGATTATCTGCGAAGGTGTTCATGGTTTAAAAACTTTTGAAGCAAGCGATGACAAGGAGATTAGATCCAACATCCTTGATCATGTCGTAAACATCCACGCCTATGATGTGATCGCATTGAGTCTTGATCACTTGTTGGTAATCGGACAAGATGGCTTGTTTCAGTTTGACGCAAGCAATGACAAATTAGAAATCATTTCTACCATTGAAGTAAATAGAGAATAATGAAAAATTTCATCCATTTTATCTTCATCGTTTTTCTTCTTTCCGCTTCCGCAAATGTTACCGAAGTGCTTGCACAAACCAACACGGATAATCGAGTGATTGTTCATTTAAATAATGGTAGCAAATTTGAGGCAAACTTAAAAGAGTGGGATCAGATTAACGGCGTAATGATTTTTGAGGCATTCGGAAATACCGTTGAATTTGAAAGTGATCAGATAAAAAAGATTATTCAATTGGATGTAGATGAAACGGTGGCTTATAACTTTAAAGAAGTGGGTCCATACTATCATGTACGTATGAATATCATCACGGGTAATCCAGGCAATAGAGAAAACCAAGAACCAGGATTGGGTTTGTCAGTTTCTGCAGGTAAACGATTTAATCGGCTGTTGTCTGTGGGAGGTGGAATCGGATTTGATGAATATATCGTTGGCACTTCAGAAAACATACTTTCCACTTTTGGGGAAGTATCAGGATATTTGATGCCAAACAATCAATCAATCTCTTACCATCTTGCCGCAGGATATGGATTTGCTTTTAAAAATGAAGAAGCCAATCTTACTTCAGCGACTGGAGGATGGATGGTCTACCCAGCAGTGGGATTTCGCCTAGGTAAAAAGAATCTAAAGTGGACTTTTGATTTTGGCTACAAATTCCAGAAAGCCAATTGGGTCTATGATAACTGGGGAACCATATCCGATCAGCGAATATTGTACAGACGATTGACCTTGCGTACAGGCGTTATGTTTTAAATAAGGAAAGAGATTTTAAAAATATTGAGAGGAGTTACTTTTTTAGTGACTCCTTTTTTTGTCGTTAGGATAATGGGTTTACAAGCGATTATGGGCTTAGAATAGCCAAATTACTAGCCTATTGATTTATATTATATATATGAAAGTAAAATACGTAGCAATTGCGACTATAAACGACCCAAATTGGCCAGAATATTTTCAATACATAGTTGTACAAATTGTGATTTAGTATTACATTTGCCATCGCTAAAAAGCTTCCTTAGCTCAGCTGGTTAGAGCATCTGACTGTTAATCAGAGGGTCCAAGGTTCAAGTCCTTGAGGGAGCGCAATCAAGCAGAGAGTCTATTGAGTAATCAGTAGGCTCTTTTTTTATACGCGCATATTGATAGAAGTACAGAAAACTAGACTTGATTCCTACTTTGTATCCAATACTCGAGGCCTCTTGAAGATAGGCACGGTAGAGCAAGGTTCGCCATACATAATGCTCTGCGCATGAGGTTGGAGCAAAGCGGCAAGTGTTGCGTATGCGGAAGCCGGAACCGGTTTGTTGCTACACCCCTTGATCACGATTCTTTTTTGTTCAAATTGTGCATACTCTCCTTTCCTTAGGACTTGTTCGTAATGTCCTATGAGATATGCCTCCTGGGTTCCTTGATAGATTTCTTTCGCATAAGGAGCCGCAGCTGTTGAGATGAGCATATAAGCCCATACTGGAATAATTGCATCAGAGGAACAGAAAACGGTCAATACATGATCTTGATATTGAGTCCAATCAATTTCTTTAACTGCTTTTCTGAAATCCTTCTCTTTCAAAAGCAGTTCCTTGAATAGAAATTGCTTTATATCCAAAGATGAAATCGTACTGGTAGGATAGTGGTCCTCAAGATTTAAGGTGATCAAGCCACTATTGGCAACTCGATTTACGAGCGGTTTCTCCTCATGTAACATAGTGAATTAGTTTTCTTCACTATTAACACTTTCACCCTCCTCTTCGTTTCTCATTTCCTCGATATTATTTTCAATATCAAATGTTTCCACTGGATTTTGGATCTCAGAGATGTTTATTTCTTCGTTTGTTGAAGTTTGTTCTTCGATAGCCTGCTCTTCTAGATTAGCGGGAGTTTCTTCTGCTGTTGTTTCTTCTGTAGTTATTTCTGGCTCTTCTTGTTGTTCTTGAACTACGACTTGCTCTTTATTATCTTCTTTTTCTTCTGTGCCCTCTTCAAGGTCTAAAGTTTCCTCAGCTACAAGTATTTCTTCTTTAGTTGAATCTTCGTTCTGATTTTCTGTTTCAAGATTTTCACCGTGAGAATTCGATTCTTGTTCAGCAGGCGTTGCTTCTTCTGTAGTTTCAATTTCCACGCTAACTTCTGTCGTGTCTACCTCTTCGTTGATTGGTTCAGGATCTGGGTGGAATTTATAATCTTCTGTAAGCCCTTCGTTGTGCATTTTTTCTAGACCTGCCTCCATTCCAATGGAGTTTTCAGAAACGATTATTTCTTTCAATTTTGGAAGATCGGTGATGTCTTGAATTCCAAAGTAGTCCATGAATTTATCACTCGTTCCATATAGAATCGGTCTACCCGGAGTCTGAGCTCTACCCAAAATTTCTACGAGTTCTTTTTCTACCAATTTTAAAATTGCATAATCACAATTCACTCCTCTGATAGATTCGATCCCACTCTTGGTCATTGGTTGTTTGTATGCTATAATCGCCAATGTTTCCATGGCTGCACGTGACAATTTTTTCTTACTTTGAATTCTAAGATATTGTCCGACAAGGTCGTGGTATGCTGCTTTTGTCATAAATTGAAACCCATCAGAAATGGCTACCAATTCAAAACTGAAGTTGTGATTACTATATTTCTTTTGAAGCTTTTCTACGGATTCATTAATCTCATCTTTTGAAGCTTTCAGCTTAAGAGAAGATTGCAAGCTATCCTTGATATCCTTAACGGTGACAGGAGATTCTGCCACGAATATCAAACTTTCTATATACTGCGATAATTTGCTCAAGGTTCTTAGTTTTCTAGTCCCAAAGTTAAGAATAGAGCACAAAAGGGGGTCACGTGAGCTAATTATTTTCCTACGAGTTATCAACAGTGGCGGATGATATCCCACATTTGCAATAAACGAATTGGGATTTAATAAAAAAAGGGCCAAAAGGCCCTCTTTTTATATGTATAGCAAGATTTCTCTTTCTTTTTGTACTATGGAAGGGTATAGTTGATTGTTACACCTTTTACCGCTAGATCTTCCCAGTCACTGGCATTTTCAGCATTGATGAAATATCCTGCAGAACCCAATAAGGTAAAGTTTAATGTAATAGGTCCTGTGGATTGTAAACTTGAAGAAGATGCACCTATTCCTGTAGAAACAGCAAACGAAGCTGAGCTGCTGGCTGCGCCAACATTATCAGCATACAAACTAAAACTTATTTGTTTGGTACTTGAATTGTCTAAGTAGTGATATTCAATGGAATTAATAATTGTCCCTGCAGGCAATGATATCGGGGCCAACAAAGAAGCAGTTGTGCAACACTCAATGGTAGTTCCTGTAGTAAAATCATATACCAATTCACCATCCATTGCTACAAATGAAAAAGAAGAAATCACTATGGTGTGATTACTAGAAGCAGTAACAATACAATCTGCTGCATTGTAAAGACCATCTCCATTTAAGTCCTCAGATGGATCATTGTTTCCATTGCCATTGCTGTCCCAACAGTTTATTCCGTCTTCACCAGCAGGACCAGTTTGTCCAGTCATTCCAGTAGGTCCAGTAGGTCCTGTATGTCCTGTTAATCCAGTTGGTCCAATTGGTCCTACTGGGCCCGTCGCCCCGGTTGCCCCGGTTGCTCCCATTGGTCCTACTGCTCCATCTGCTCCGACTGGTCCTGTTGCCCCAGTCGCCCCCGTTGCTCCTGTTAATCCAGTTGGTCCAATTGGTCCTGTCATCCCGGTTGCTCCCGTTGCTCCCATTGGTCCAGGTGCCCCATCTGCTCCGGCTGGTCCTGGTGACCCTGTCATCCCCGTTGCTCCTGTCAATCCAAGTGGACCTACTGGGCCCGTCGCCCCGGTTGCACCTGTCGCTCCGGTCGCTCCTGTCGCCCCAGTTGGTCCGACTGCACCTGTGACACCAGCACAATCCAATGCATCAAACGAACCATCGTTATTTATATCTTCTGATGGATTGGCCATGCCATCACCGTTAAGATCCCAACAGTTTAGTCCTCCACCTATGATCGTTGCTCCTACACAATCGTATGCATCAAATGAACCATCATTGTTTACATCTTCACTAGGGTCATTGATACCATCTCCATCCAAGTCCCAACAATTTAATCCGTCATTTCCATCTTGGCCATCTAATCCATTTTGACCAGGAACTCCTTGTGCACCAGTTGGTCCGACCGCACCTGTGACACCAGCACAATCCAATGCATCAAACAAACCATCGTTATTTATATCTTCTGATGGATTGGCTATACCATCACCGTTAAGATCCCAACAATTTAAGCCATTGTTATTTTGCCATTGATTGCCATTGTAGCATTCAATTGAGTTTATGGTGATATTATATATACACTGGCCTTCAATAGGAGCCTGAATCATATTTCTTTCCTCAGTCGTATATCTTGGATAAACAATTCCATCCATATTGATTTCTGCTTCAGAAATCTGAGCAGAAAGAAATACTACATTCAATAAAAAGAAGATCGTTAGAAATTTGGTTTTAGTTGTTTTCATATAAAGATTTGATGTATTTAAAAATAGGGTTCTTTGGATTACAATTGTTAAGTCCCTTTCATCTTATAATTTGTCCTGCAGCGAGATTGTGACAGAGATTGTCTGATTATTACCATATTTCTGCAAAAAGTATACTGTATTAGACAAAAATTGAATTATTGAGCTATTCCGCCTAAATTTATAAGCATGGATACAGCACAAAAAGAAGCCTTAAGAACCAAACTAAAAGCGCTTATCGAGCAATATATTGATGACGTAAGAGGTATGGAAGAAATGACACAGCCTATCAAACCGGAAAATTCACTTGGACGTATCAGTAGAATGGACGCTATCAATACCAAAGGTGTGTTGGAGTCTTCACTAAGGAATAAAAGGAACAAACTCAACAAACTTCGTTTGGCATTACAACAGATTGACGAACCCAGTTTTGGTATCTGCGAAAATTGTGACAAACCGATACAAGAGGGTAGGTTGATGTTCTTGCCTGAAAGTACCCGATGTATTCGATGTGCGGGTAGGTAATATCTAAGGAATTAGGGGATCTCAAAGAGATGCGTATTCAGTATAGGGCAAAAAAACAGGGTACAATTCTCGGTTGTACCCCGCATAACCCCAAAAAACCAATTGAAAACAATCTTCCCTTGCGGGATATATAGAGTATTAACAATTGACAAATTTATGAGCGGAAAACTCCATATCCGCTTTAATTACCTTTTGACGCCTGCTTTTCATGCAGGTCACGCTTTTTTTAATAATTTTTTAATCTTTTATGTATCCCCAATGATTACGGGGGTTTTGAGGTGATATATTTTTGATTAGTTTGTACAATTTAGCGAATAGGGAACTATTTAGGAAGCAAATAGCCATAATTGTATACAAAAGGTAGGAAAGTGGTGGACAAAAAAAAAGCGAGCATCACTGCTCGCTTTTATACTATAACTAATATACTTTCTTAATTTTCTAAAGCCGCTGCTCCACCGACAATTTCCAAAATCTCCTTGGTAATTGATTCTTGACGGGCTTTGTTGTAGCTAATCTTAAGTTCTTTGATCAATTCTCCTGCGTTTTCAGTCGCTTTATCCATTGCAGTCATCCTTGCTCCATGCTCTGAAGCATGTGTATCAAGACAAAACTTCTGGAACGTAGTCTGTAGGATTGAAGGTACCAACTGATCCAACAATACTTTCTTACTTGGTTCGAAGATATAATCGACATTTGAACTCTTCTCATCTTGCTTGGTTCCTTGAACTTTAGGAACTGGAAGATATTGAATAGCGATAGGATTCTGAACTCCAGCATTTTTAAACTCTCCGTAGCATACATCTACATGATCAAGTTCAGAAGTATCAAATGCTGTCATCAAGTTGTCTGCAACTTCAGCAATATTGTCAAATGAAAGATCATTAAACAAATCAATGTAATCTGTATTGATAGTTGCAGTAGGAATTCTCTTTTTCAGATTGTCCAAACCTTTCTTACCAATAAAGTAGAAAGTAAGATTTCCAGTGTTGCCAATATTCTCATACTTCTCATACAAAGTGTATGCAGCTTTAGCAATATTGGTGTTGAATGCTCCCGCCAATCCTCTGTTAGAGGTGATGACAACAACAGCAACATTTTTCAACTCTCTTTTTACTCCAAAAGAACTTCCTTCACTCGGATCTATATTAGACAAAATGTTCTTGATCATTTTATCCAACTTCTGAGCGTAAGGTCTCATCTGCGTAATTGCATTCTGAGCGTTTCTAAGTTTGGCAGCAGAAACCATTTTCATGGCTTTGGTAATTTGCTGCGTGGACTTTACGGAACTAATCCTTTCTCTTACTTCTTTTAACTTACCTGACATTGTTTAGGCTTTAAATTGTTTTGCCAAATCAGCAGCAATTTCTTCTAACTTACTTGTATCCTCAGGATTCAATTTGCCTGCTTTGAAGTTGTCAAGCATACCTCTATGATTGTTCTTCAAAGTTAAGTGCAATTGCTCTTCAAACTCTTTTACCTTATCCACTGGCACACTTCTTAGTTTACCTTTTGAACCTAGATAAATAATTGCTACCTGATTCTCAACAGATACTGGTGAGTATTGAGGTTGCTTAAGGATTTCCACGTTTCTCTTTCCTTTTTCAAGTACTCCCATGGTAGCAGCATCTAGATCAGAACCAAACTTTGCGAAAGCTTCCAATTCTCTATACTGTGCTTGATCAAGCTTAAGTGTACCTGATACTTTTTTCATTGACTTAATCTGTGCAGATCCTCCTACTCTTGATACAGAGATACCCACGTTAATCGCTGGTCTTACTCCTGAGTTAAACAAGTTAGACTCAAGGAAAATCTGTCCGTCCGTAATCGAAATTACATTGGTAGGAATATATGCTGATACGTCACCGGCTTGTGTTTCAATAATCGGAAGTGCTGTTAATGAACCACCGCCTTTTACGATTCCTGCTTTTACCAATGACTCTGGCAAATCGTTCATTTGATTAGCAATCTCATCTGATGCAATCACCTTTGCCGCTCTTTCCAACAATCTTGAGTGAAGGTAGAATACATCTCCTGGGTATGCTTCTCTTCCTGGAGGTCTTTTCAACAATAGTGAAACCTCTCTATATGCAACTGCTTGCTTTGACAAATCATCATAAACAATCAATGCAGCTCTTCCTGTATCTCTGAAGAATTCTCCAATCGCCGCTCCTGCAAATGGTGCGTAGAATTGAAGAGGTGCAGGATCTGATGCAGAAGAAGAAACGATCGTTGTATATGGCATCGCTCCATTGTCTTCCAATACTTTAGCAATCTGTGCTACAGTTGATGCTTTCTGTCCAGAAGCAACATAGATACAATATACAGGCTCACCTGCTTCGTAAAATTCTTTTTGGTTGATGATCGTATCAATAGCAATCGCTGTTTTACCAGTCTGACGGTCACCAATGATAAGCTCTCTCTGACCTCTTCCGATTGGAATCATCGCATCGATGGCTTTGATACCTGTCTGTAAAGGTTCTTTTACTGGCTGACGGAAGATTACACCCGGTGCTTTTCTCTCGATAGGCATCGCGTATTTTGTTCCTGCTATTGGTCCTTTACCATCTATTGGTTGACCTAGTGGATTTACAACTCTACCCAACATTCCTTCTCCTACATCTAGAGATGCAATCGTTCCTGTAGACTTAACAGTTGATCCTTCTTTCAATCCTGCACTTGATCCAAGAAGTACAACCCCTACGTTGCTTTCCTCCAAGTTAAGTACGATTGCTTGAACACCTGTTTCAAACTCTACCAATTCTCCTGCTTGAGCTTTTGATAATCCGTAAACTCTTGCAATACCATCTCCCACTGAAAGCACAGTTCCTACTTCCTCAAGTTGAGCTTCAGTATTTACTCCTGCTAATTGTTCTTTTAGTATTGCTGATATTTCGTCTGGCTTGATACCTATCATCAGTATATATTTTTAGTTATTAGTTTTATGAAAATGATTTTCTTAGTTTGTTCAATTTGTGCTTGACACTTGCGTCGTATCTTTTATCACCCATTTCGATAATAAATCCACCGATTAAGCTTTCGTCTACTTCCTCTTGAATTTCAAAAGTGGCAGCACCGCTGTTTTGGTTCAATGAACTTTTTATCGCATTAAGTTTTTCTTCAGATAACTTTGCAGCTGTAATCACTTTAGCACTTGCAATGTTATTCTTAGTTCTGTACTGATCTATAAAAGCATCACACATTTCAGGAAAAACACTTTCTCTACTTTTATCAATCACGGTTTTGAAAAAGTTCATCGTCAATGGATCAACCTTACCGTCAAAAATTGCTTTGAATGCAGAGTTCTTTTTCTCGGCATTGATGATTGGACTTTTGATCAATTGAAGAAGCTCTTGGCTTTTCAATGTTTCTTGAAATCCTTTTATGTCGTTGTAAATAGCTTCAAGCTTGTTCTGATCGATGCTTACTTCCAACAATGACTTGGCGTATCTGTCTGCTACTGTTGACATCTGATTAGTTTAACTTGATTTCACCAACCAATTGGTTGACAAATGATTCTTGTTCAGTGTTACCTTTCAATTCTTTTTTGATCACTTTTTCAGCGATGTCCAAAGCCATGGTACCCACTTGGTTTTTAATATCAGCAATCGCAGCTTTCTTTTCGCTTTCGATTTCCAACTTAGCAGAAGCAGCAATCTTTTTAGCTTCCGCTTTTGCTGTCTCTTTTGCTTCGTTTACGATGCTGTCTCTTGTATCTTTTGCTTCCTTCAATATCTTACTTCTCTCTTCTCTAGTTTCCGCTAAGATTTTTTCGTTTTCAGCATTCAGATTGGCCATCTCCTCTCTTGCTTTTTTAGCTTCATCCAAAGAGTTCTGAATTTCATCTTCTCTTGCCTTAAGTGCATTAGCAATTGGCTTGAAAGCAAACTTTGCCATCATAAACCAAAAGATACCGAAGATAATGGTTGTCCAAAAGAATAAACCGAAGTCTGGTTTGATTGGACTAAAGTCTGCTAGAAACATCATGTTTATCATAGAATAAAAATTGTCTTTTTTTAAAAATGGAACTGGTAGCCCACCCAACCGGTGCGCACCCAGTTCCTGAAATTAACTTAAGCTGGATTTGATACCAAGAATGACATTACGATGGCAATCAATGCAGCACCCTCCACTAGGGCAGCCATCAAGATCATGTTTGATCTGATATCTCCCACAGCTTCTGGCTGTCTTGCGATTGCTTCCATTGCACTTGCACCAACTCTACCGATTCCGATTGCGGCTCCGATTACAGCTAGTCCCATTCCTATTGCGGCTATTGATCCGTACATAGTAAAAAATTTATAGTAGGTTAATTAAATACTTTTTAATGATGGTGTGGTTCTTCAATCGCAGCTCCCAAATATGAGGCTGTCAATATCGTAAACACGAAGGCTTGGATAAATGCAACCAACAACTCAATGGCCATCATAAACAATGTCAATAAAGTTGATGCAACCGCAGTCCCATAACCTCCAACTGGTGACGTTCCATTTTTACTAAACATAAAAATCAATGAAACGAAAATTACCATTACCATGTGCCCAGCTGTGATGTTGGCAAACAAACGCAACATCAAAGTAATAGGCTTTATGAAAATCCCAAGAAATTCAACTGGTGACAAAATGGTTAATACCCACTTTGGAACCCCAGGCATTGCAAAAATGTGCTCCCAGTAATGTTTGTTTCCTGATAGATTAACTACTAAAAATGTGAAGATCGCTAGTACAGCAGTTACCGCTAAGTTTCCTGTAACATTAGATCCTCCTAAAAATGGAACTTGACCCCAAAGGTTTAGTCCCAATACGAAAAAGAAAAGTGCCATTAAGAAAGGTTGGTACTTTAAGTATTTTGCTCCTAGGAAAGGCTTAGCTACTTCATCTTGAATGAAAACAAAAATGCTTTCGATAAATGACTGTAATCCTTTAGGTGCCATTCCATTTCTTGTTACATATGCTTTTGCAACTTTCAAGAACATGAAACCTAAAAGAAAAACAACCAAAAACATCGATACCACATTCTTAGTCAATGAAAAATCATAATAGCTTGTGATTCCACCACCAAAGACACCACCATCGGCAGTACTCTTCTGGTCGGTATTCCACATTTTATCGTTGTAGCATACAAATGCTGCTCCTTCTTTATCATGGATTACTCCTTTGATCTCAACCTTTCCTTCTGGAAAAGTAGTATCTGTGATTCTTTTTACTGTTCCTCCATCTAAAACATACCCATTGTACGCATAATGTCCATCTCCATGTCCAAATCTGTCAAATCCAAACTTGCTAGATGAAAATACATCCCATCCTTTTCCTTTGGCATATAGGATACATGGTAAAGGAAATTGAAATGGCCCGATACTGTATACATTTGCGTCAGCGATATGGTGAAATGCCGTCGCACCAGCATCAAACTCTCCATGGTGGTGATCACCAGCATGTGCGCAAGAAAGTGCATGATCTCCATGATCATCTGCATGATGTTCTTTAGCGTGCTTGTCTGATTTGTGATCCGCGTGATCATGAGCATGATCGTGTGCGTGGCCATCATGATCATGGTTGTGATCGTGCTGCTGTGCGGAAAGTGAAAAACTTAAAATTAAAGCAAAAAGGGAAAGTAAAATATGCTTGTTCACTTGCAATGTTTTATTACTGTCTAAAATCGCTGCAAATTTATTAAGTTAATGCTCTAACTCGGCATAAAAGGGCGATTTTTTGACTGAATTTCAGCAAGTTGTGTGGAGTCTTAACAAATAATATTGGATAATCTTGTTTGAGATAAATTTATATTCTGCTTGAGCACTCTTTAACCTAATAGAGAAAGCCAAATATGAACCAAAATCAAACAATATTTGTCTTAAATTTTTTAGCTCAAAAGAACATTTCCCGTCATTTCCTCCGTAATGGGAACCCCCATTATGTCCAAAATAGTAGGAACAATGTCGGCCAATTTCCCATTTTCAACTTTGCTATAACGCTGTTCATTGGTGACATAAATGATAGGAACTGGATTGGTCGTGTGAGCAGTATGGGCAGACCCATCTGGATTGGTCATAATATCAGCATTTCCATGATCTGCTATAATAATGAGGTCATAACCATGTGAAAGAGCTACGGGCACCAATTCTGAAAGACATTGGTCCACTGTTTCTACCGATTTGATGGCTGCCGAGAGTATCCCAGTGTGACCTACCATATCTGCATTGGCAAAGTTTAGACAGATGAAATCTGGTTGATTGGCTTGGATGAAATCAATTACCTGATCTTTCAATTCGAAAGCACTCATTTCCGGCTGCAGGTCATAGGTTGCAACTTTTGGAGAATCTACAAGTATTCTCGATTCCCCCTCAAATACTTTTTCTTCTCCTCCAGAAAAGAAGAAAGTTACATGTGGGTACTTTTCAGTTTCTGCTGCACGTAGTTGTGTTTTGCCATTTTGCGAAAGCACCTCACCGATGGTATTCTTAATATCATCCTTTTCATAGATGACGTTGATATTTTTATAATCTTCCTTGTATTGTGTCATTGTGAAAAACTCAAGGGGCAGAGGTTTCATTCCATGAGCGGGGAATTCTTGCTGGGTCAACACTTCTGTTAATTGTCTTGGTCTATCTGTTCTGAAATTAAAATAGATTACGACATCTCCTGGCTTCACGAGTCCTTCTCCGAGAGACAATAATTTAATTGGTTCCATGAACTCATCGGTAAGACCTTCTCCATAAAAACCTTTGATCGTATCCAACACATTTTCACTAGGAGTTCCTATGCCATGTATTAATAAGTCATAAGCTTTTTGAATTCTTTCCCATCGTTTGTCCCTATCCATGGCGTAATATCTTCCTATGACAGAAGAAAGCTTGGCAGAAGTTCCGTCGATGTGATCTACCAAATCTTCGATAAATCCAAAACCAGAATCTGGTGCTGTATCACGGCCATCCAAAAATGCATTTATAAATGTAGGTATGCCATGTTGATTGATAATATCACAAAGTGCTTTTACGTGATTGATGTGCGAGTGGACACCTCCATCAGAAACCAAACCCATCAGATGGATCGGCTTGTTGTTTTCTTTTGCATAGTTGATGGCCTTCAGAAGTTGTTTGTTTTTCTCTAGCGTTTTTTCTTTAATCGCCTTATTGATTCTTGCCAATGCCTGATAGACAACACGACCTGCTCCTAGATTCAAATGCCCCACTTCTGAATTTCCCATTTGTCCTTCTGGAAGTCCAACTTCATCCCCATAAGTTACCAATTCGGCTGAAGGATATTTTGAATACAAACTATCCATAAACGGGGTTTGTGCTTGCTCGATAGCACTCACTTCAGGGTTTTCACCCTTTCCCCAACCGTCCAAAATCACCAAAAACGCTTTTTTCTGCTCCATGGTTTAAAAGTATTAAGATTAGCTGAAACGCAATAAAATCAGAGGTTTTCTTATTAAAATTGCCCATATTTCTTCATTAACGTATTCTTAATTGGGGCTTTGGAACATTATTTGGCCTAACTTTCGTTAATAATGATAGATGGACGGCTTGACTGTTCATCAAAATTAAAGGCAATGAAAAAACTAACAATATTATTGGTCCTCGTTTTGGGTTCAATGACCGTATTTGGTCAAGACTTCAAAAGTATAGTAAGCTCTATTGAAAAAGGCGATATTGCGACCATCGAACCGATGTTGGAAGACATGATAGATTATTGCTTTAATGATGATCAAGATCTTCTTGAAAAGCCTGAATTTGTTTCTAAGCTTAAGTCGGCCATAAATACAATCCAACCTAAAAGTTCTGAAATCGTACACGTAGCTGATTCAAAAGGTGAAGCAAAATATGCGGTTGCAAAAATCGTAGGGGCTTCAGATGCTTATAGAATGTTTGTCTACACAGAAGGCGATAAGATTATTGAAATTCGTTTCAATAAAGAGTAGTCTTTTTGCCAGTATTTTTTCTTGGACGCTTCCGCAAATATTTATAATTGGTGCTTGTGTGTGCCATGGTTTTTCTAGTCATTACATGTATTTATAAATTGCGTATTTATAAGATCGCATCTTTTCCTAGTACACCCAATCCAAACAAAGCATAATCATATTTGCCTGGATCTTTTGGATCTAGTTTTCTAAGATTGTTGGTAATCTCTACTACCGTTTTCCAGTCTGATTGTTTACGATTTGTAAGCTTGAGTTGAAGTGCAATTCTGTGAACATGCACATCGAGAGGAATATGCAATGAAGATATTGGAATGTTGTCCCAAATACCAAAGTCAACTCCTTTTGTATCTTTTCTAACCATCCATCGTAAAAACATATTTATTCTTTTGGCGGATGAGTTTTTACCTGGATTAGAAATGTGTTTTCTAGTACGGGTAGGGTAGTCGGGCAATGAAAAGAATTCAGCATGAAAATTTTGTAGTGCCTCTTGCATATTGAAGTCGTTCAGATCTTGATTGATCATGAATGCTGATTCTAAACTGTTGTTTTTTTTGTAGAATTGTTGAAGCCATTCTAGAAAGTAAAGCGTATCGATGTTGTTGAATGTGCGGTGTTTAAAATCTAGAAAAGTGGCTCTATCTTTCTCTTTGTGATTGAGGATAAAATCATGTGGTGTATGGTCCATAAGTCTCATCAATTCATTCGCTTTATTGATGATGGTGACTCTTTGGCCCCAAGATAGAATGGCTGTCCAGAAACCTGCGATTTCTATATCTTGTTTTTTTGTGAATTGATGAGGAATAGAAATAGGGTCGCTATCGATGAAAGATTTTCTGTTGTATTCTTTGTATTTCTGATCTAGAAATGCCTTCAGTTCTTTCTTCTTTCTCATGTAGTTAAAATAAAAAAGGTTGGACGAAACGCCCAACCTTTTGTTATAATTAAAGTATTATTTCTGTTAATCAATGGTCTGTTTGATTTCTACGATTTCGTATCCTTCGATTACATCACCGACTTTGATGTCGTTGAAGTTTTTGATGGTAAGTCCACACTCCATTCCAGTCTTCACTTCTTTAGCATCATCTTTAAATCGCTTCAAGGAAGTCAACTCTCCAGTAACTCCTTCCTTGGTAGGGAAAATAACGATACCATCTCTGATCAATCTTATTAAAGTATTTCTGGTCAACTTTCCATCTCTTACATAGCAACCTGCGATGGTTCCGATTTTTGAGATTTTGAAAGTTTCACGCACTTCTACTTCGGCAATGATTTTTTCTTCTTTTATGGTGTCAAGCATTCCTTCAATGGCTGCTCTGATTTCTTCGATCGCTTGGTAGATGATTGAGTAGTGTTTAATTTCTACTCCTTCCTTCTCTGCTAGTTGTCTTGCAGATCCTGAAGGTCTCACCTGGAAACCGATGATGATTGCATCTGAAGCAGATGCCAAAAGAATATCTGATTCAGCAATTGGTCCTACCGCTTGGTGGATTACATTTACTTGAACGGTTTCTTGCGATTGCTTGATCAAGGAATCTGCCAATGCTTCTACAGAACCATCCACATCACCTTTTACGATAAGGTTCAACTCCTTAAAGGTACCAAGAGCCAATCTACGTCCGATCTCATCAAGACTGATACGTTTAGATGCTCTGTTGGTTTGCTCACGCGTAATCTGAGATCTTTTCTGAGCCAATGACTTCGCTTCTTGTTCCGTCTCAGCTACTTTGAATTTCTCACCGGCTTGTGGAGCACCACCTAGTCCAAGGATAAGAACAGGAACCGAAGGCCCTGCTTCTTTTACTCTCTTACCTCTTTCATTAAACATGGCTTTCACTTTACCAGATACACTTCCTGCTACCACTGGATCACCTATTTTCAAGGTACCTGCCTGTACAAGAATCTTGGTAACATAACCTCTTCCTTTGTCCAATGATGCTTCCACTACAGTACCAATGGCAAGCTTATCTGGGTTTGCTTTCAGTTCAAGAACTTCAGCTTCCAATGTAATCTTTTCTAAAAGAAGGTCAATGTTGGTTCCTGCTTTTGCAGAAATATCTTGTGATTGGAATTTACCTCCCCATTCTTCTACAAGTAAGTTCATTTCTGAAAGTGCTTGTTTGATACGGGTTGGATCTGCTCCATCCTTGTCTATTTTGTTGATCGCAAATACGATAGGTACACCTGCCGCTTGTGCGTGAGAAATTGCTTCTTTGGTCTGAGGCATGATCTTGTCATCAGCAGCAATGATTACAACAACGATGTCTGTTACTTTAGCACCCCTTGCTCTCATCGCTGTAAAGGCTTCGTGACCTGGAGTATCTAGGAAAGTGATTTTCTTATCGTTGACAGTTACTTCATATGCTCCAATGTGTTGTGTGATACCACCGGCCTCACCGTCTGCTACATTGGCGTTTCTAATGTAATCCAGCAGAGATGTTTTACCATGATCCACGTGACCCATTACTGTTACGATAGGTGCTCTGTCGACCAACAAAGCAGGATCTTCTACTTCTTCTTCATCAACATCTTCTACGCTGATAAATTCAACTTCGTGATCAAATTCTCCAGCAACAAGCTCGATGATTTCTGCATCAAGTCTTTGGTTGATTGAAACGATAACACCTAAGTTCATACATTTTGTAATTACTTCGGTCACGCTTACATTCATGATGCTTGCAAGTTCAGAAACAGAAATAAACTCAGTAAGCTTTAATGTTGTCTCTTCAGCTGCTGCTTCTTGAGCTTCCATTTTTTCTTTCTTCTCGTCCCTGTTTCCTCTTCTTATTTTTTGTCTCTTCTTCTTACCACCACCTGACATTCTTGCCAGAGTAGCCTTCATTTTTTCTTCTATCTCTTTTTTAGAAACAGTTTGTTTCTCGTCGGTTTTCTTAGCTCCTTTGCCTCTTGGGTTGTTTCTTAGATCTTTTGCTGTGATCTTTTTTCTCTTTCTCTTTCTTCTTGCTGCCCCTTGATCAGTGCCTGTTTTCTTGCCAGGTGCTTTAGAGCCTTTGTCTTCTTTCTTTTCAAATTTCTTGGTATCTATTTTACCAACAACTTTAAGACCCTTTAAAGTAGGAGCTGCATGTCTTACCATTTCAGCAGGTGCTTTGGCTTCAAGGATAGTATCTCCTTCCTTGGCTTCAGCAGGTTCAACTTTCTTAGGAGTATCTGCTTTCTTCTTTTCTTTTGATTTGGATTCAGCTTTCTGTTGCTTCTTTAATTCAGCAGCAGCTTTATCAGCTTCTTTCTGAGCATCTTTTTTGGCGGCGATGCGTTCTTCTCTTTCTCTCTTATCCTTATTGAGATCAACCTTTCCTACAACTTTTACAGTTGGAAGTTCGCCAGTTGGTCTGAAGACTTTGTCGTCTTTCTGTGGTTCGTCATCAACAGCAGGTTCAGGAGTCGGTTCCGGTTCCGGGGTCGGTACTGGAGCTTCTGCTTCTGGTTCTGGTGTTGGTTCCGGTTCTGGTGGCGGAGGTGGAGGCGGAACTTCTTTTTTGACAACAGGAGCTGGCGTTTCTTCCTGTTGCGTTCTGCTTCCGATTACAAGCTTATCCGCTTCTTCCTTTACTGCCATAGAATTGGAGAACTCTTTTACCAATAGAGCATTCATCTCATCGGTAATCTTAGAGGTAGGCTTGTTTTCTATTTCAATCCCATTTTGCTGCAAGAACTCTACGATAGTAGCAGTTCCTACATTCAATTCTTTTGCAAGTTTTACAAGACGTTTTGCCATTAAAAATGTTTAGCTTTTCCTGTTGCTTATTAAAATTACGCTTCTTCTTCGAATTCAGATGCTAGAATCTTCAGAACTTCTTTTACAGTTTCTTCCTCTAAATCAGTTCTTCTAGTTAATTCTTCCATACTTAAGTCAAGAACACTTCTCGCTGTATCACAACCAATGCTTTTCAATTGGTCGATGATCCAAGTATCGATTTCATCATTAAATTCGTCAAGATCGACATCTTCCATATCTGGATCGTCGTTTTCTCTGTATACATCGATTTCGTAACCCGTTAATTTACTGGCCAGCTTAATGTTGGATCCACCTTTTCCAATCGCCAAAGAAACTTGATCTGGCTTAAGGAATACATTGGCAGTACCTTTCTCTTCATTGATGTTGATACTTGAAACCTTTGCAGGTGTCAAAGACCTCTGAATGAAAAGAGTTAAGTTGGCTGTATAGTTTACTATATCAATATTTTCATTTTTTAGTTCCCTTACGATACCATGTATTCTAGAACCTTTCATTCCGACACATGCACCTACAGGGTCAATACGATCGTCATATGACTCAACAGCTACTTTTGCTCTTTCGCCAGGAATTCTTACGATCTTCTTGATAACAATCAATCCATCTTCTATTTCCGGAACTTCTTGCTCCATCAATTTCTCAAGGAATCGACTGTCTGTTCTAGAAATGATTACAACAGGATTGTTGTTTTTCATTTCTACTTTTTTGATCACTGATCTCACCATATCTCCTTTACGGAAGAAATCGCCTTTGATCATTTCGTTTCTTGGAAGGATCAATTCATTTCCAGTAACGTCATCAATAACAAGTAATTCTCTCTTTAGTACTTGGTGAATTTCACCCAATACAATCTCACCTTCTCTATCGTGGTATCTCTTATAAACTTCATCTTTCTCTAATTCCATAATTCTTGAAATCAGAGTTTGTCTCGCAGCCATAATTGACCTTCTTCCAAATTCCTCAACATCCAACTGTTCGTAACACTCTTCTCCAATCTCGTAGTCTTCGTCAATCGATTGTGCTTCTGAGATTGAGATCTGACTTCTTTCATCTGTTACTTCGCCATCAGGAACAATCTCTCTTACTCTCCACAACTCAAGGTCACCACTCTGTGTATTAACAATGACATCAAAGTTTTCATCTGAGCCATATTTTTTTCTAATTAATGTTCTGAAAACATCCTCAAGGACACGCACCATTGTTGGTCGGTCTATATTTTTACCGGCTTTAAATTCCGAAAATGATTCTACTAGTTTCACTTCATAAAAATTAAAATGCTAAAAGAATATATGATTTATCAATATTTTTAAATTCAATCTTGTGGTCCTCTTCAACTTTCTTTTTCCCTTTTCCTGTGACGCTGTGGATATGAAGAACTTCTTCTTCTATTGCTATAAGTTTTCCTTCAATCTCCTTTTCTCCTTCTTCAATTAGGTGAACTTTTATCTTTCTTCCTATGTGTTGCGGATATTGTCTTAATAACTTAAGTGGAGCTATTGCACCAGGTGAAGAAACTTCCAAAGTGTATTTTTCACCTAGAATCTGAGTTTCATCGATTTGAGCCTCAAGTAATCTGCTTATTTTTCGACATTTCTCAAAAGTTACTCCAGTATCAGCGTCAATAAACACTTGTACTTTATTCTCTTTTTTCTCTAAGTCAATTAAAAAGCAGTCTTTGAAATCTTCTTCTTTTAAGATCGTATCAAGATGGCCTTGTATTTGGGCCAAAATAGAATCCATAGAATTCCTTAAGTTGTTAAAATAAAAAGAGGGAACATATCTGTTCCCTCTCTGTCTTCCGTTGCACAAATATATAAATAATTAAGGGTTTACGCAATACGATAATTATAAGCTTTGCTTAAACGCTTTATCCATATCTTTGTTAGGTATAAAAAGTCCTATGTCAGCAAAGCACGAAGTAGAAAATTTGCTCGAAAGAGCCCTAAAACGCGAAAATTTAACCCAAGAAGAGGGTGTTTTCCTATTTAGACAGGCCTCTATGCCTGATTTGATGTATGTCGGGAATGAATTACGACAACAGCATCAACCAGGAAATATCGTTTCTTGGATTATCGATCGTAACTCCAACACAACGAATGTGTGCATTGCAAACTGTAAATTCTGTAATTTTTATCGAAGACCAGGACACGAAGAGAGTTATATTACTACAATTGAAGAATATAAGACCAAAATTGAAGAAACTTTCAAGTTTGGAGGGGAACAACTGCTTTTACAGGGTGGTCATCACCCAGATTTGGGCTTGGAATACTATGCAAAACTGTTTAAAGACCTAAAACTACTATATCCGAGGCTGAAATTGCATGCATTGGGGCCTCCAGAAATTGCTCATATCGCCAAATTGGATGGAATCAGCCATACGGAAGTACTGCAAACATTGAAAGAGGCAGGTCTTGATAGTCTTCCAGGTGCTGGTGCTGAGATTTTAAACGATCGTGTGCGAAGGTTGATTTCTAAAGGGAAATGTGGAGGTCAAGAGTGGTTGGATGTGATGGAGGCTGCACACCAATTGGATATCACTACGTCTGCGACGATGATGTTTGGCCATATTGAGACCGATGAGGAGCGTATGGAGCATTATGTGAGATTGCGAGAAGTGCAAGCTAGAAAGCCCGAACATGCAAAGGGTTTCTTGGCATTTATACCATGGCCATTTCAGGATGAGGATACGATCTTAAAAAGAATCAAGCGTGCGCGTAATAGCTGTACAGGTGATGAATATATCAGAATGATAGCGATGTCGAGAATCATGTTGCCCAATGTTCAGAATATTCAGGCTTCTTGGTTGACAGTAGGGAAGAAAGTGGCTCAAGTATGTCTTCATGCTGGTGCAAATGATTTTGGTTCGATCATGATAGAAGAAAATGTGGTATCTGCTGCTGGCGCACAATTTAGATTTACTGCCGACGGAATTCAACAAGCAATCAAAGATGCTGGCTATGAACCAAAATTGAGAAATCAGCAATATGAGTATCGTGAGGTGCCAAGTAATATTGTGCAACAGGAATTGAATCACGAGACGATGATTGTTGATTAATGGAAAATATTTTTGAAAAAGCCCAGGAGGCTGCAAACTTTGTGAGTGAGCAAATAAAACAAATACCATCGATAGGTTTGTCGCTTGGAACGGGTTCTTCCATTCTTTTGGATCAAGTCGAAATTGTAAAGCGTATTCCTTATTCAGATATTCCATACTTTCCGACCAGCGAAGTTGTCTCTCATGTAAATGAATTGGTTGTTGGGAAAATAAATGATGTTCTGGTTTTTATTCTAGCGGGAAGGATGCATTATTATGAAGGGTGGTCTACTAAAGAGTTGACTTTTCCCATCAGAGTTTTTCAAGCGCTTAAGGTCAAAACGTTACTATTGAGTAATGCGTCAGGTGCATTAAATCCAACTTATCGCGCAGGTGAGATCATTCTTGTGAAAGACCATATCAATATGATGCCAGACAATCCATTGCGAGGAAAGAATGATGATCGACTTGGGTTGCGTTTTCCAGATATGTCAGAAGGTTATAGTAAAGTGCTAAGAGTAAAAGTAAAAAAGGAAGTTCCTGAAATTAAAGAAGGTGTTTATGTAGGGTTTCAAGGTCCGAGTCTAGAAACACCAGCGGAGTATAAAATGCTCCATACGATAGGTGGAGATCTTGTTGGAATGTCAACGGTGCCAGAGGTGTTGGTTGCCAACCATGCAGGAATGGATGTTTTGGTTTTTTCAATTGCTACAAATATCTGTTATCCACCAGAAAATATTACTCCTACGACACTTGAAGAAGTTATTGCTGTCGCAAATGAGAGTTCGGAGGTCCTTATTGACTTGATCTCCAAACTATTGAAATCTTTGTAAATGACAAAAGCCCCTAAAGTTGTCTTTAGAGGCTTTTGTTTTATTTATCATTAGAATTAAAAGTTATATTTTAATCCAAGTTTTATTCTTCTATGACTAATATCAGCAAGGAAAGGAAGGTAAGGTCTTAGTTGAACTTCCGTCATCAATTCAAACTTGTCATCTAATTTATAGTATGCACCGGCTACAAATTTAACCTCGCCATAATTTAACTTAGGCACTGTATTCTCGATGGTTCTAGATACAAGATTGTCTCCGATTATATTTCTTCTTTTTAGTCCTGCGTCAAAACCGAATCCAAAACTTAGTTTTTCCTGCGTACGGTAGTATTTTCTAAATCCTACATTAAGACTAGAAACACCTTGGTATGTTGTTCTTACACCAAAGACAAATTCTCTGTTTTTGTATGCGTCTCTTCTGTAGTCTAATGCGATACCAGCTGTCTGACCTAAGAATGTAGAAGCAGTTATAGAATTTTTCTTTGTGGCAGTAGTTGTTATTGATTCTGATTGGCCAGTGAGTGCCATTGGGATTATTGTCGCTAAAATTAATAGTAAGTTTTTCATAGTCTTGATTTTTAATGGTTTGTGTTCTTGTTTTTAAAACAAAGGCAGCTGCAGACTACCTTTGTAATAAAAATTTCATTCAATTTTTCAGAGTTAATATTTATTATGCTTCAAGTCTCTTCACGATTCAACATCCAAGTTGAATTTTCTAAACAAGACCACTGAAAAAGCATCTTGGATAAAACATGTCGGTGGTTGAAGCCACTAATAAAATTGTTCTGATCGTTGAAAAGAATGATTCAGCATTACCTGTTTTGTTTCAACTTTTTGAAATTTTCAAAGCAAGTTATTTATTAATCATGTTATATAAGTAAGTCAGTGGAAGCTGCTATTTGGTTGCATGAACAAACATTTTTTATTTATTTTTTTGCTGAGGCCAATAAATTTGGGCTTTTGAGTTTAAAAAACTTTAAGGTGAAATAACATCATAAAGGGTTTTGCTACCTTAGCATTATGTCAAACGAACTGAAAAAAGAGGACGTGAATCGAGAGCGGGCTTTGGCCAAGGATTTTATTTTAAAAACAAATAGAAACATTTTCTTAACGGGTAAAGCGGGGACAGGAAAGACGACTTTGTTGAAGGAAATTTTAGAGGAAACAGATAAAAATTACTTGGTTACAGCACCCACCGGAGTTGCTGCTATCAATGCGGGTGGTATTACCTTACATTCCTTGCTTTTTCTTCCTTTAAAGACATTTCTACCAATAAAATATAGTAATCATCGTGGAGATATTTATTGTGATAGATCACAATTGGTTAAGCATCAAAAATTTAATAGAGACAAACTGGATCTTATATTAGAATTGGAGTTGTTGGTTATCGATGAGATTAGTATGGTGAGGGCGGATGTTTTTGATGCAATAGATTATACTTTAAAAAGAATACGAAAAAACCCTGCGCCTTTTGGAGGCGTTCAACTTTTGGTGATTGGAGACTTGTTTCAATTGTCACCTGTCGTAAAACAGAATGTAGAATACGTGTTGGGCGAATTTTATAAGAGCCCATATTTTTTCGATTCTCAAGCTATGGTAGAATCCAATATGATCAATATTGAATTGATAAAAGTATATCGACAGGAAGAACAGAATTTTGTTGATATGTTGAATGCAATAAGAGTAGGCAGAAAAGAGCAATCCATCGTTGATCAATTGAATAGTAACTTAAATCTAAATCCAGATTATAGTGACGTAATCACACTAACAACACATAATCGAAAAGCTGATGCCATCAATGAAGGGGAGTTGAACAAACTTGAAGAAGAAGTAGTAGAGTTGTCTGCTAAAATTTCTGGGAGATTTCCGAATAGTGCATTTCCGACCTTGGAGAATATTCTTCTAAAGAAAGATGCTCAGGTTATGTTCATTAGGAATCACCCAGATGATTTATATTTCAACGGAAAGATTGGGAAGATCACCAAGATTGGAGAGACAACGGTGACGGTGAAGACAAGCGATGGCAAAAGTATTATTGTCGATCAAGTGGATTGGAAAAACATGAAGTATTCCGTTGATGAAGAGTCTGGTAAAATTCAACAAGAAGAAGTCGGGAGTTTTACCCAATATCCTTTGCGATTGGCTTGGGCGGTAACGGTGCATAAGAGTCAAGGATTGACTTTTGATCATGTTATTTTGGATTTGGAAGGGAGTTTTGCCTCTGGACAATTGTATGTGGCATTGAGTCGATGTCGATCATTGGAAGGATTAAGTCTTTCTACAAAAATCAAACTGGAGAACATCATCGTAGATCAACGCGTTTTGAATTTTACGAAGACGAATCGTCAAACAGAAAACTTAGAAGAGGTTCTTGAAAAGGAGAAACTTGTTTATGAGCAGTTTAAATTAAAGAAGAGTTTTCAGTTAGGAAAATTGTCAGCCAATCTTGATTTATGGAAGGAGGTTGTTATTGATAAAGAGATTTCAGGTCAAGCAGATTGCCTTGTGTTGATCAATAATCTTAACGATGAATTCTACAAACTGTCAAGAGTTGCCAATGGATTTACAAAGCAGTTGAGTGATTTGATAGATGCGGATGTTGTTGATCATGTTCATGTAGAAGAAAGAGCATACAAGGCGATTGAATATTTTACAAACGAAATTCATGAAAAAATACTGAAGCCTATTTTTTTACATGGAGCAGAGTATTCTGTGAAGTCGGGTGTAAAAACTTACTTGAGAGAGGTAGAGGATGTTGAGTTTGCCATTTGGAAGATCATAGAGAGATTGTATGAAATAGAATATCGTGGACAGTTGATATACAAGGAAGGTACTAAGCATGTAAGAAAAGATACAGGTCGTAAAACGAAAAAGAAAACCGGAGATGCAAAAAAGAAATCACCCAAAGGGCATACATATACAGTTACTTTGGAGATGTTTCAAAATGGGAAAAGTCTTGCATTAATTGCCAAAGAAAGAGGATTGGCATTAGGCACAATAGAGGCTCATATTTCTCGCTTAATTCAAGATGAGAAGATATCTATTTTTGATGTAATGAAAGAGCGAAGGGTTGATAAAGCCTTAAAGGTTGCCCAAGCTTATCCCGATTTAAATTTTACTGAGTTGATACAGCGCATGCCATTTAAGATGAGCTTTGGGGAGTTGCGGTGGGTGACAGCATACCGAGATTTACTTGAATGAGGAAATGAAAACCGATAAATTACTTTGTCACAGGACCTATTCACGATTCTCAATAATTTCATTGCAGTCCACTTTCAGAAACCCATATTCAAAGGCTCTTCTAATTAGTCCAGCTGAATTTTTTGCTTGTAGTTTTAGTAGTAAAGTGCGTCTATGTGATTCAATCGTTGATTTACTTAAAAATAATTTGCTTGCAATTTCTTTTGTTGAGTATTCAAGTGATAGTAGCTTGAGAACCTCCTGTTCTCGAGTGGATAAATTAATATTGTTTTCTTGATTAGTCATTATGGGGTTTTAAAAAATGGATATATATAACATTAGTCTGCTTATATGTGTGTTTTAGTTTCGTTTTGTAACCTTTGACTTTAAAATATTTTATTGGAGCGTGATAGTTCTGTGTTTTTTAAGAAGGATATTTAATAGAAATGAAAGAGATAATGCGCAAATTGTTTAAGATTCAATTTTGAGTGGTTTTTATTTTAAAAATTGGAGTAATTTTCTTTTTGTCGACTATAGATTGGGTTGTACCAAACAAAATCAAAGGATAATTAATATAAGATTTGATGTAGTGATATCTTTTTGTCTTCTATGATTTCATTAAATAAATTAAGAACCTAAATTTTAATTTTGGTGCATCAATTAGTTTTATATTGCATAGATGAAAATAGATGTAAAAAGTAAGCTTGTAGCGGGAATTATTCCACTATTATTTCTTGCTTTTACTGTTTTTATCCCAAATCGAATATCTGGAGGTCTTGCTAATAAACAAAAAATTGCATTGGTCGCCTGCTTACTTGCATATTGGGTAATAGGATTTATAAAAAAAGAAAAATTTACTTTTACAATCTTTGAGGGTGTTCTAGCAGGCTTTATTTTTTTACAATTGGTCCTTGCTTTTTTTATAGAATTTCCAGCCGCAATTTGGCAGAATATAAATCATTGGATAATATTTTTATTTATAGTTACTACATTAAGACAATTACAAATTGATGTTGGTGGTAAAATTTGGTATTGGGTAATTCATATTAGTTGTTTGGTTTCAATAATTCCGATTGGCTGTGCTTTTTATGAAATTCTGACTCAAGGAGAAATAGGTTTTAATTTGTCTGAGTATAAAGTTATTCGCCAGTATACAACAGGTAATACGAATATATTGGCTTCAGTTCTCGCGTTACATATTCCATTTTTATTGTCTTTTAATTTCACAAAAAAATCAAATTATATTTTTAGTTATTTTTTGATTTTTTTATGTTTGATTCTAATATTTCTATTAAATTCTAGGGGTGTTAGTATCTTGATTGTTCTGATGTTTTTGATAATGGGAATTAAGATGCTCAAAAATTTCTCTTGGGTAAAACATATTTTGTTTCCTGTTATTTTTTCCTGTTGTATCTTTTTTGTAGGTTCTAATATTGGAGATAAAAATGCGTTTTTTAAAACATATAATCCAATATCATCAATAGATCAAACAAATTCAGATGATCGTCTTAATTTATGGAATAAATCTATTCAGCTATTTAAAGAAAAGCCAATTTTTGGATATGGTTTGGGTACCTGGACAATTTACTTTCCAAAACATGGATTAAGTGACCTTGAATTATGTAATAATCGATTTTTAAATATTTCGCATTCTCACAGTTTTTATTTTGAGCTTTTGGCAGAAACAGGTATAGTTGGTTTCTTTCTTTTTTTCTTTATAATAGGATACTCCCTTTATCTAGCTTACCATCAACAGAATAAATTGGCATTCAGAATTCTGTTCCTTATTTCTGGCTTTTTAATGTTATACGGTTTTTTCTATAAAGGTAGTGTTTACTATACACCTCATTTCTTTCTTTGGGCATTTGCATTGTCTAGAATAAGAGTTGACAAAAAAATCAATTTAAATAAAGTTTGTCGCCTACTTGGAGCTATTTTACTTTGTTTAAGTATGTATTATGTTATGTGGACTTTTAATGCTGCCAACGAAATTGTATCATTAAGAGCAAAGTCTGAAAAGGCAGCTTTGAAAAAGGCCAATAATTTAGTGGATCTTTATCATCCCCTTTTTATGAATTATCTTAATGGGAGAATTTTTACCGAATCAATAGGAACGATTTATTGGGTAGCAGGAAAAAGAGAAGAATCGCTTGAATGGTCAGAAAGAGCTATACTAGATAGTCCATTTAGGATTCGTACTATAAACGACGTTGCTTTAAAATACAAAAGAATCAAAGAATACAAGAAAGCGAATTCCTACTTTGAGCGAGTTCTGAAAATAAATAACACCATTGATGATGTTAAGTTAAATCTTATGAAATCATCAATAGCAATAAATGATTGGGCTCCATATGATAAATATATTTATGATCTTGAACATGAAGTGAGATACGAACTAGAACGTTATTATTCTGATGAATTGATTTCTGGAAATAATGCTAAAGCAAAAAAGTATGTTCTTAAACATTGTACCACTTTAGATAAGATTTTAAATCTAAAAGTTAGAGAGTCTAAATTAAGGCATAAATAAAGTAAAATTCATTTTTGAATTTTGATCCAGTGAAAGTGGCTTTGTGGACTTATTTTTCTCTTTATTTTATTTGAAAAAGTATATGGATCATACATAATCTTATAGTTGAATTTTTTTAGTTGAGAAAGATTATGATGATGGTAGAAATTATTCAATTCTTCTGCTCCATTCTTTTTATAATAGTCTTCTGATCTTTCTTTCGCTTTTAGACTTTCTTTCTCATCTCGATAAAATGGCGAGTCGACAATATGAAGCTCTCCGTTATCAGTCAGTAGGTCTAATAATTTGTTGATGATTTTATTTAAAGGATTAAAATACTGTATGGCAGCATTGACTGTAATTATATCAAATTTTTCATCGAGTTGTAAATCAAAAACGTCACCTAAATACAATTTGATATTATCATGTTTGGCTAAGACCTTAGCAGCTTGATTTAATTCTAGTTCGTTTACTTCTATGCCTACTGCTGTACGAAACATAAAAGCTAGTTTGTTTAGGAACCATCCATTGCCACAAGCCAAATCACAAATAGAATTTACTTCTTTGTTTTTCAAGTAGGAAATAAACATTTCAAAAGTATGTTTTCTTTTCATCCATTCTGAGTAATGAATGTGTGTAATTGGAACATCGGGTAATTGCTTAATATCTTCAATGTTGAAAATTCGATCTTCTTTTTTTCTCAAGTTCAAGTAAGATTGATCAAATTTTTTCAGCGAACTATTTAGGTTGGACTTATGGATCATGAAGTAATCTTTTGTACAAGTATTGAAAATTTGTTGGCTAAGGCTTGCGGTGAGAAATTAGCTTCGTAATGAAGTTTGACTTTTTCTTTTATGAAAGCTGAATCCTCCTTTAGTAGTTCTAGAACTTTTTCTTTCAGTTCCATATGATTTCCTTGGCCAAACATTCCACCCACCTCTCCATTATTTGTAAAGTGTTTGAATGAAGGAATGTCACTTAAAATGGGTATTGTATTACAGGCCATAGCCTCTATGGCTGCATAACCACTTCCTTCTTTTAAACTTGATGAGATAAAGAAATCCGCACTTTGATAATACGACTCTATCTCTTCATGCTTGACTTTTCCAATAAGGAAAATATTATCATTTAGTTGGTTGTCAGTTATGAATGCCTCAATCTCTGGTTGTAAAATTGTCTTTTGGAAAATCATGTATAATGTAAGTGTTGGTTTTTCTTTTACGATTTCACGAAATGCTTTTAGACAAGTTAGTGGGTCTTTCAGTGTAACTAGATTTCCTACCCAAAGGAAAATGGGATTTCCTTTTAGTGTTGTTTTTTGGTGGACTTTAGATTTATCAGCAGCTTTAAATTCAGAAACACCTTCTGGTAAAAAGTAGACTTTATTGGCATCGACTAGCTTTGCATCTACCCATTCTTTTTCTTGACCCGGCGAGTTAAAAATAAAACCATCCATTCTTTTAAAAAAGGCAGAGACCAGAGAGTATTTCTTTCTGTACACTGATGCGTGATCTTGAACAATGATAGGAATGTTCGATTTGATTTTTCGTGATAGAGAAAAGTGAGAAGTAATGTCGTTTATTCCATTTCCAATTACCAGATTTACTTTTTCTTGTTCGAGAATCATTTTGGTCTCTTTGTAAAAGCCAGATTTTTGAAGTAGTAATTTTGTTCTTTTAAAATCAGGCACAAAATGCAAAGTACCTAATTCATGCTCTAGCGTTTTTCTTTTTTCAGCACCAAAAACCCAAATGACTTTGATTTTTTGTTGATCTAAATACTTAACCCAAAAATATTGATTATAGAATTTTTGATTGAAATTACTATCGGTTATAAGGTCATCGTAACGCCTTGTAAAAAAACATACAGTTTTTAAATTACTAGTAGCCATTTCTTATTCTGAATGTTTTATATACAATGAAGAATAGCTCTTGACGGTATTTTGTAAGGAGTGGGGTGCAGTACCAATTTGAGGTTTGTAGTTGCGAAGCAGATCAGAAATAGTACTCGTGAAATCTTTTTCTTCTTCACAAATAAACCATCGATCTGAGGCTTCTGCAATTCCAACTGCCTTGGAGACAACAAATGTTCCTTGAGAAAGCGCTTCTAACATTACATAGCCTAATGATTCGTAATGAGAAGTGTGAAGTAGAATTTTGGTTTCTCTCATTATTTCTAAAACTTGATTGTTTGGAAGTATTCCTTTGAACTCAATTTGATTCTCTAAGTTCATCGATTTTACTTTCTTTTTCCATTCTTCTAGATTGAAAAAATCGCCGATTACAACTGCTTTTATTTCTGGTTTTTCCTTTTTTAAGTTTTCAATGATTTGAACAAATAGCTTTAAGTTTTTATTGTCATTGAGAAAACCAACAAATAGGATATCGTATTTCTTTTTTTTGTTGAGATCACTGAAAAGAGTTGCCTGATCAATTCCCCAAGGGATGATATTTATTTTGTTTGTTTTAGGAATTTGCTCTTGGTGTAAATCGTAATGTCTAGGAGAGACAAAAACCAAGTTCATTTTTTTTAAATTCAAAAATCTTAAAAATTGATTTTTTCGCTGTAGCTCCATTCCCATAATAGTGCAGATGGCTTTTACTCCTAAATTTTTAGCTACTCTGTTAGAAATAAACGCACACTCTTTTAACCAAAGTGCGTGAACAATCGAAACCTTATTTTTTTCATGAATTTGTTTGGCCAATTTGTTAACCTCAAACCATGTTTTAATTTTTTTCCATTTGGCTTGACCATAGGTTCCCATCGCATAAACCGTAGCATCATAATACTGGTAGTTTTTTCTCTCTGTCGGTAGTTGTAGACTTATTATTGAAATTTTATGTTGGGGATTAACTTGAGTATATGCTTTGATGAAATTTGCAAAATAAATAACGGCGTGAGAATTATTTTCTGACTCAGGAAATGCTGGAGTTATAAAAAGAATATGTTTTGTAGAGATTGCCATTGTTGCTGCAAAATAAGTGCAATTGAGAATATATTGTATGAAACATTGAATAATCTTCATGCTAGGATGGCTTATGTTGACCATATAGCTATCTTTATTTAAACTCTATTGAGAAAAGTAAAACTATTGAAAACGATTTTTATTCTTGGTCATATGCGAGGGCGTACAAGCCTGTTAAGTCATATCATATTGAGCAATGAAAAATTTGTGGGAATGGGTGAAAGCAATGCTACCTATACAGGATTCTTAAGGCTAAAATATATGAAGCTCAAGTGTTTAGGCTTTCGCCAAATGTTTTCTTTTTTTACCAAACATTTTGTTGATCAAATCAATCACAATAGGAAAACACCAAATCAAGATCTATTGATGAGCCCCAAGGTTCGATTGCTTGTTTTGGTCAGAAATCCACAGGACAGTATTGAGAGTATTATGAATTTAACCAAGAAACATTACGAGCCATGGAGTTATGAGAAAGCGAGTCAATACTATTGTGACAGACTCCAATTTTTAGATGAAATATGTAGTAAAAAAACTCCAGATGATTTTCTGTTTGTCAATTCAGATTTATTGATTCAACAGACTGAAAAGACATTACAAAAACTTAGTGATTTTCTCAGACTTTCGCCAAATCTCAAACCAGAATACACAAGTTTCTCATATACTGGTGTAAAAGGTGACCCAAGTAAAAATATATCTAGTGGGAAAATTTTAAAAACAGAACTGATAAGCACGGACTTTTTAAAAAGTAACGATCAAGCAAGTTTGGCCTATTTGAAATTTGTTGAGAAGTATTCAAGTTCTTGAAGAAGTTAGAAGTCGTAACGAATGGATAAATTATGTATTGAAGATTCTACGTAACTCCATGATGCCTCTATTAACTTTTGATTTTATAAAATACTTATACCTGCTTGTGCCATTGCTGGTTTGATTGATTTTTGACTGATACCATTTTACTTCATTGGTGACATAACTAACGGCATTTTCATAGTAGTTTCGTGAATATTCTCTCTTGAAGTCTCTATCTCTATCAGTGCTTTTTTCCCAATCCAGGTTTTTGTTTTGTAAGTCTTCTACCTCTGCATACAACCCAGTTCCTTTTATAGGATAAGCAATGGTGATGGTAAAATGATCTGGGTTTGATTCCTTGAGGTGATTAACCGTTTCAATGATGTCTTCTTGTGTTTCCCCCGGATAACCCAACATAATAAAGGTCCCTGTCTCAATACCATTTTTTCTTGTCTCTTGGATCATTTTTCTTACTTGGCCGACTTCAACTCTTCGGTCCATTAAGTCTATGATTTTTTGAGAGCCACTTTCTGCTCCGATCCAAATTCTAAAGCAGCCTGCCTCTTTTAACCATTGAATGACATCTTCATTCATTCTATCCGCCCTCGTAATACACTCGAATGGAATTCTTGCATCCCTGTCATTAACTTCTTTTGCGAAAGCTTCTAACCATTTATGACTAACGGTAAATACATCGTCAACAAACCAAATGGTGTCTGGATTAAATTCCTTCTTAATTGCTGCCATTTCTTCTGCCACAATTTGTGGTGACCTACGACGGTAGCTTTGACCATAGACGGCAGTACTGCACCACTTACAAGTATACGGACAACCTCTTTGGGTACTCATGGTCATTGCACTTTTTCCATGGTTGTCTTTCCATACTTTTAGATATGCTGCCATATCAATTTTCTTCCTGTTGGGATATGGAATATCATTGATTTCTTTTATCCTCATACGTGGATCTGTCTTTATGATAGATCCATCATCTTGCTTGTATGCAAGACCATTTATATGGGCAAATTCTTTAGTTACACCCTGCTGACATGCCTGGACAATTTCAAGCATGGTCTGCTCACCTTCTCCAATGACAATTACATCTGCTCCTGCATTGAGGTAATTAAAAACATTGTATGTAACATCTGGTCCACCCAATACAACCGTGCAATTGGGTTTGTGTTCTTTTATAAATTTTACAAACTTGAGTACATTCAATTTGGTCATCAAATTTGTATAGATAGCAATCACATCATAGTCATTGCTTTTAATAAAATTTTCTGTTTTAGTAAAATTTGAAAAAGTAGTATCATGCACATCGTTGTGAATGTTGTTTTGTTCTAGCCACGCAGAAAGATACAATATCCCAAGAGGCGGGTAGGGCTTCATGATTTTCTGCTCTTTTTCATCTTCTTCGATGAAATAGCCGTGCGTGAATAGTACTTTAAAATCAGGCGACATGACTTAGTTTTATTAAGTAGTGATCTGATTTATTTACTTGTCCCAAGTCTTTAAGATTTTTTTCTTCGTATTTCAGAAGGTATTTAAAAAGAGAAGGATGTTTTTCTGAAAATGATTCAAAATATGATGGAAGGAACCCAACTGGTTTGTATTCTTCCACTTTAAAATCTTGAAAAGCATTGCCGATTTCTTCTACATTGTGATAATAGCAATCAACGGAAGTTCCATCAAGGTTGACTTTTGTAAAACCATTTCTTCTTTCTTTTCTAGCAGTCCACTGCAGTTTTGCTAGTCTATACCAAGAGTCCAACTGTGTATGTTTTGGCATGATAACAAAAACCATTTTTGCATCCTTTTTAAGCCAAGACTTCAAAGAGGAAGACAACGTTTTTAGTTCGTCAAAAGACAAGCAATTCAATCCTCCAAAATTTGAAAACACGAGATCAAATTTATTGTTGGGTTGAAAATCAGAAGCCTTTGTCAGGTCTAATTGTTTTGTTTGTACTTTCTTTTCAAGTCCAGCTATTACAACTTTTTTATTGCTTTCTTCAAGCATCTTGGTGGATATATCTGTGGCTAAAACTTTGTGTCCTTGACCTCCGATCCAGATGGCATCTTCCCCAGTTCCGCAATTAAGTTCAAGTACGTTTAGTTGCTGATTGGTTTTTGTAAAGTGGTTGCTCAGGTATTGCCATACATGATCTCTTTGCATACGACCAATATTGCTATTGGTAAACTCGTTGTCGTACGAACTTGCCGCTTGATCAAAACTAGCGTCCATATTAATTACTTTGTAGTTTAAGTAATAATACGTTCAGCACTGCTTGAGGAACGTGATAGATACCTCTAAGTAAATCCATGAATCCGTTCTTCCCAGAAGAGAAAGTGACCATCGATTTTAATGCAAGCCAGGATTTTTTTATTCTATATCGATTGTGGACATAGCGATGTAAGGTTTTATAAAAAGCAGGCTTGTATGTATTTTCAAACATTAAGTCCAAGTCATCACTATCGGTCCAATTGGCTTTTGAAACCAAGTCGAATTTTACTTTATCATAGAATTTGGTTCCTGGTAGTGGGTATGAAACAGAAATGCCAATATCATCAGGCATCAAGTCTAAAACCATTTTAATGGTTTGCTTGATGTCTTTCCATTTTTCACCTAGGTATCCAAATTGCAAGAAGAATGCAACGCGTGCACCCTCTTTTTTAAGGATTTTACATGCTTCATAAATTTGAGAAACATCTGTGCCTTTGTCCATCGCATCTAAGATTCTTTGCGAACCACTTTCAGCACCTACCCATATCATATCGGCTCCAGATTCAACAAGATCTTTGATTTGATCTTCCTTGAGCATAAGATCTACCCTTGATTGTATTTTATATTGGAATGATAGATTTTTTTCTTGAACTAGTTCATTAAATCTTTTCACCCAATTTGGCTTTAAGCCAAATATATCATCGCACATCCAGAAATATTCTGCGCCATGTGTATCAATTAAATAGCTTATTTCTTCAACTACATTTTCTGGACTTCTTGAATTGTATCTATTACCGTATATAGGTTTTGCACACCAATTACACTTGTATGGGCAACCTCTTGTTGTTGCTAGATTCAAACTAAAGTAACCATGATTGTCCATCCAAATTTTCTTGTACGATTGGATGTCTGCAAGATCCCAAGCTGGTCTATTTAATTCATCTAAATCTCTAAGAACCGGTCTGTTGCCATTTTTGGAAATACCTGATGCGTCTTTTAGACTGATACCCAAAATGTCATTGGTAGATTTTCCTTCTTCAAGGCTCTGAAGTAATTCCAATAATGTAATTTCTCCTTCTCCGTGAATAACATAATCAACACCAGCTTCATGATATTCCATGAAGTGATCTGTTGAATCAGAACTATTGATCACGACTGTACAACCTAATTTTTTAGCTTCTTTGATCATGCGATATGTTTCGTCACGCATGTTGGTAAGACACATCTTGGTTAGGTAGTTGAAGCCATCGTCATAAATCACGAGATAGGAGATTTCATTTTCTTTGATGGCATCGATGACATGTGTAGCATTTTCTTTTAGATTATTATCTCTAAAATGAATGTCAAAACCATTGCTTCTTAAATGTGAAGCAGCATACAATGTACCGAGGGGAGGGTACGGCTGTGCTATTTTCCATTGTTTTGGATCCAACGGATAATAATAAGCGTTACATATAAGTACTTTAGTTGTTTTCACTTATAGGTATATTAATACGTGATTCAAAGTTTTCTATTTTTTCAGCATAAAGAGCTAGAATTTTGCTTTGGTGATTTGAGTTGTGCACTTTGGCTTGATTCTCATCACTTCTGAACATCAGTTCAAATTCTTCTTTACTTAGACCTTTTGAAAATTTCTTTTTATTTGATTCATAAACTCTTTTCATTACTCTCTTTTCGAGTTTATCACCTAGTGTTCCATTTAGCGTTGAACTTATTAGTCTTGACCAAAGTGGTTTAGAAATTTTAGTTGTTGTATCGGTAGATGGATAAGTACAATTTTTACAATACTCTTTGATCCAAGGGTTGGCCTTTAGAAGGTCACTATGCCATTCTTGTCCACTGACAGGTTTCAATGATGTTAATTCGATGGCAGTGAATATATTTTTTTCATGAATGCGGAGGTCTGAAACAGAGATAAAGTAATTTATACAGAAATCTTCTTTTCTGTTTAATAGAAACAATCTCTTAAATAGAACAAGAAATAATTTTGCTACCCAGAGTCTATTTTTTTCAGTTATTACAAAGAAGTCTAAATCACTATCTGGGTGCATGACATCTTTACTAATACTACCAGAAAGATTTACACTTAGTACAAATGGAAATTTTTGGATTCGTTTTGCAATCTTGATGGCTTTGGGCATGCTGCTTTTAGCAAGTTGATTGCTTTTAAGCCTTTCGTCTATTGTAGATTGGTTATTGTGAAGCGAGTAGAAATCTCCAAATGAAAAAATTTTCCCTTCCTCCAGAAGATTTGATAAACCTATTTCTATATCCGATTCGCTACAATTTAATGAGATATATTTCCGAATTTCCACTTTTGTGAGTGGATATTTAAAAATATCGAAATAGAGAAGTGTATTTATAATCTCCTTATTCATTGAGATTTTGATTTGATGTTTTGTTTTTAACTAAATAAGGAAGTAAAACTGGCGGCTATACGAAGATACTTTACTCAAAGGAGCTTAATGATGTATTTTGGCTAAAATATTTGTTGATTTAGTGTGTAAGACAAAGGTTGAGGAAATAGGAGGGTGATTGTAAAAGAAACCCTAGCCTACACCTAGACTCATGAATGCGAATAAAAAAAGTCCTTTCGACGATGTCGAAAGGACTTCTATGGTTGAGGTCGCGGGCGGATTGGCTTTGCCGATACTCAAATGCTAAAGTTGGTAGACAACCACCGAAGTCCTATTTGCTAACGCAAACACTTTTTTTACTCTTTTTCACTCATTCAAGCCTACGGCTAGACTCGTAAAAACGCATAAAAAAAGTCCTTCCGACAATGTCGAAAGGACTTCTATGGTTGAGGTCGCGGGCGGATTCGAACCGCCGTACAAGGTTTTGCAGACCTCTGCCTAGCCGCTCGGCCACGCGACCCTATGTCTGCGGGTGCAAATATACATTATTTTAAATCTCAATATATATGTTTTCAATAAAGTATATTGTACTGTTTATTATTTATCAAATTTGAGACCAAACACACTTAAAATGAGGACTTTTTGCTCAATTATTTTATTTATTTTTTCAAACTGCCTAGTATTTTCCCAATCTGGTGATGAATTTTTGAGTCTTTTGAAGAAAAAATTGCCTTCTGATACTAAAATCGAGGCGAGAGAATCAGGTGCGCACTTCAATAAGGAGTACACTTTGTTTATTACTCAGCCTATTGATCACAACAATCCTGGGATGGGGACCTTTCAGCAAAGAGTGTTTTTGTCTCATCATAATAGGAAATCGCCGACCTTGTTTGTTACAGAAGGATATGCGGCTCGACCAAGAAACTATGAACTATCTGAAATCCTTCGTTCAAATCAAATCATTGTTGAATATCGATACAATGGAGAGTCTGTTCCTGACAAATTGGATTATACCTACTTGACCAATGACCAAGCGATGGAAGATCTGCATCACATCAGAACAATATTTAAGAAAGTATATAAAAAGAAGTGGATCAGTACGGGGATTAGTAAAGGAGGTACTACTTGTCTGATATATAAAAGTAAGTATCCGAAAGACGTAGATGCAGCTGTCTCTTACGTCGGGCCATTACCAAAAGCTCGAGAAGATGTACGGATGGATGAAATGATTTTGGAAAAATTGAATGAAAGTGAATGCGGAAAGCAATTGATTGCATTACAAAAATTTGCGCTCCAGCATGATGATGAAATAATACCAAAAATTGATTCACTGGCTAAAGCCGATAAGATAACCTTCAATAGAGTAGGGACAGCCAAGGCCATGGAATATGCGATACTCGAGTTGACCTTTTCATTTTTTCAAATGGGATATGAATGCAATGAAGTTCCAAACGACTTGAACGTGGAATCAGTATTTGCATACTTAAAGAAGATTGTTGGCTTTGATTTTTATTGCGATCAAGTGATTTCATACTTTGAACCAGCATTCTACCAGTTCATGACAGAGAATGGCTATTACGGATTCATCAACGAACCATATGCGGACTACATCGATGATCTTACTCAATTTGATAATTCCATATTTGCTCCGCAAGGAATTCCATTGGAATTCAACAAAGAATATATGACTAAGGTGCGTGTTTTTCTACACCACTTTGGAGACGAAGTAATATATATACATGGAGCCAATGATCCTTGGGCGGCTTGTAGATTTGTGCCACCAGCGGAAAGAGATGCCGTTTACATAGAGAAAGAAGGAGGTAATCATAGCACAAGAATCAAAGGATTAAGTGGTGAAGAACAGCAAGAAATTTATGATGCGCTTAAGCGTTGGTTGAAGGTGAAAATCTATCCTCTGGCGTTAAAATCATAGCTTTTATCTAAGTAATTATTGAAAGCAAACCTAAAGGACTAAATTGAAGCATGAATTTTATCGAAAATATCATGCTGGCTTTTGAATCTATCAGGACAAATATCTTGAGGTCTCTACTTACCATTATGATTATAGCTATTGGAATTACATGCTTGGTTGGTATTCTAACAGCAACGGATACAATTTTATTCTCACTGAGTGATAGTTTTAATCGTGTGGGTGCCAATTCGTTTACAATCCAACCCTCAAGAGAAACAATCAAAACCAATACTGGGGGTGAAATGACCAAGCGGGCTGATCCAATCATATTTGAACAAGCCATGAAGTTTAAAGAAAAATTTTCATTTTCTGGAGCCTTGACATCGATCAGTACTTATTGCACAGGAAGTGCTGAGATTAAGTTTGGTAATGAAAAAACAAATCCCACTGTTAGAGTATATGGAATTGATGAGAACTACCTTGATGCATCAGCCTATGAGGTAAGCTTAGGCAGAAATTTTACGATTAACGAAGTAATGAGTGGTGATCACAAAGTGGTCATTGGAAATGATATTGTCGATCTTTTATTTAATGAGCGACCAAGTGCTGCCCTAGGAAAAACAATCCAAATAGGCGCTACCAGATACAAAGTAATCGGGGTGTTATCGGAGAAAGGATCTGCGGTAAATAATGGTGCAGATCGCCGGGTTTTTATTCCGCTCATGAATGCCAAACAGTATTATGGATTTCCAGATAAGCGATATGGAATTATGGCAGTGGTCCAAAATACAACACAACTTGATAAAGCCATTTCTTCGGCCATCGGGACAATGCGTAATGTACGAAAGTTAAAAGTCGCACAGGACAATGATTTTGAAATTAGGAAGAGTGATGGAATCTTGGAACGGTTAAAAGAAATGACCACGCAGTTGCGATTGGCAACCTTTGCCATTGTTTTGATTACTTTGATTGGTGCAGCAATTGGCTTGATGAATATCATGCTAGTTTCAGTTACTGAACGTACTCGTGAAATTGGTCTTCGCAAAGCAATCGGTGCTACCAGTGCGAATGTGCTTACACAGTTTTTGATGGAAGCAGTTGTGATTACATTGATTGGTGGAGTGGTGGGAGTAATCCTGGGCTTGGCATTGGGTCTTGGAATTTCTTATGCGTTGGATGCTAATTTTGTGGTTCCTATTCAATGGATGATTTTAGCCTTTGTTGTATGCGGAATTACTGGGGTGGTTTCTGGATTTTATCCTGCTTTAAAAGCAGCAAGACTTGATCCGATTGAGTCTCTTCGTTATGAATAGCGAAGTATAAACATTTGCTTAAAGCGGGGTGAAAAAAGTAAAACTTAAATCACCCCTGCTACTATCATAGATTCTTGAAATATTAGGTTGTATTGGTTTCAAGAAGTATAATCTACATTATCTCAACAAAAGCACATTACTGTAAATACCATCATTGGTAAATAGTGACACCAAATAGATACCTTGTTCTTTGTTGTCAAATTGTATCTGGAAGTTTTGTAAACCTTCGTAGGCTGTGTTGTTCAACTGTTTTACAATCGTACCTTTCGTATCGTATACTGTGATAACTGCCTCGGTTTTTTCTGTAAAAAAATGTGTAAACTGTACCGTACCGGTCGATGGGTTAGGGTACAAGTGAAGTTTGTTTTGATGAAGGTCTGGGTTTATATTTAGTGCCGAACTTTCAATGTTTTTGAAGACTATGTTTTTAATGGAAAAGTCAAAATTACCTTGATCATTATTCGCTTTCTTGAAAGCGATGTAAATGGTCGTAATCTTACTCGCATCCAAAGGCTCACCAAGGGCATTGCTAAATAATGCAAACGGTATATCTACCGAACTTTCTGCTTCTGTTTTTAAAGTGTGACTAAAGTTCAGATTTGGAACTGTATTTCCATCTGTCAATAGGGTAACTTCATATACGCCCTCACGCTCGGAGTCAAATGACATCGTATTATAATCAGATAGATCCATTGCCAATCCTCCAGGGACTAATTGTTTGAAAATTGAGATATAATCATCGGTCAATCCACTGACAGAAATACCTCTTTCAACAAGATATTCTTCGTCGTTTTCGATTCGTTCTTCAGCAATGATTTCCATTTTATCAACATCGGTAACAACATCATCGTATTCAAGTCCCCACGAACCATCCGCTAAATAGATTAAGTCTTTTTGGTTTTCTTCACTTTTTAAACTGATTTCACCATCAAAGATATTTCCGAAAGGGAGATCCAATTTCAAAGATGTTTGCCCAGGTATGATTTCAATTTCTTGATAAAAAGGAAATTTTTGACCTTCAACTTCTTTGCTAGTGAAATTACCAGAGACTTCTAGAGTTGTTGTTTCAGAAAGTAGGTTGTTTAATTCGAGATAGAATGCGCCCATCTTATAGTGTGCACGTCTTGCAAAAAGTTTTGGAATACGTGGTGAATTAGGAGCAGCTTGCAAGCTATATCCATTTTCAGTTACAACACTTTTTATGATGTGTTTGACTGCTGCAATGCTTTTTGCTTTTGAGTTTGTCCATACTTGATAGTTCAAAAAGTTAGGACTGCTTGGGTATTCATCGACAACCCAGTTACTTGCCATTGTAAAATCTCCAAAATCTTTATAAGCCAAAGAAAAAGAAATTGCATGTTCAATCATGTTGTCAGGACGACGGATGGTACTCATGATGGTTTCGTGACCATCAATGTTTACAGTTTCTACTGAAAGTAATTCAGATCCTTTTACTCTATCACAGATAACTTTGGTATGATCGTATACCTCCTCAGAAGTTTTGCTTCCAAAAACTGATGCAAAACGATTTCCATTGATATAGTAATCGCCCGCCCAAATGGTTTCTGCAGCAGTAATTTCAATCAAGTCGCTTGGCGAAGCCTCAATAAGTTCATCACCAACCAAGATATGTTTTGGGGCAAAATCAGAAATAATTGTGTTGTCTATTTTTAATATTGGACCTGAATTTATGCCTAATGCACGCTTGAAATTTCTCAAGGCAATTTTACTTGATAAACCACCATGACTTTCTAATCCGCCATTAAATCCTGAACTCACTATATTGTTTCCTCCTCTAATAATCTTAGCATCTGACATTACGTTTGTTCCTAGATTTTGGTTGGAACTTACATTGGGAGAACTAGAGAAGGCTTGGATTTGATCTTGGGAGAGGAAATAGTAGTCATAGGTTCCATCATCATTATCTACATTGATAAAATCAAAACCATTATGATTCAATTGATCAGGATCAATCAGATATGTAGCATTGTCTATGAAAACTTCATATTGAAGATATTCTGTGCTATTGTTATTCTGTACACTGAATCCAAAAGAGTATTGAGCTTCATTGAAGTAATTAAATTCCAAATTTTCAGCCAATGCATCGTAATCAAACGAACAAGTTATACTTGTATTGGCAGAATAGTCATTGGTTGTATTTGGGGGTACGCCATTGTACACAAAACTTAAATATTGATAACTGTCGATTGGTTGATCTGGAGTTATGGTGTGATTAAAGCTTCCATCTGAATTAGATGTTGTCTCAATCGTAAGTTGGATTCCATTGGGAGAACTAAATTGTGTTTCATCTAGCTGATAGTTAGCGTCAAATATTTCGACATACCATGTAGATTCTTCAAGTCTTGTATTACTGATGCCTAATGCATAATAAAACTGGTTTACATTATAGTTTAATGTAACATGGTTACATGCGGTTTGTGCTTTAACGGATTGACTGAATCCGATGACAATAAGACCGAGAACAATCTTACTTGTAATTAGCATAAGGGCTTTTGGAGTTAATTTCGATATCATACGTTTACGATTTGTTAATTAAATTAAGACAAATAGTATTCCGTACGTGCCAACTACATTGCTCTTGAAGAAAATGGTTTTATTTTTTTTATGTGAATGCAAAATTTAGGACACAAATTGTGGGGTAAGGTGTAAAATTGTTACGGAATGAGATATCCTGAAACCCCCGAAAAATGTAGAGGTTTTGTTGTTTTTTGTAGAGAGAGGGGTTTTTTTTAGGGGTACTCTAAAACAATGCCAACTTATCTAATAAGTAATTTTCACGAGGTTCAAAGTATAGCTCTGTTGCGAAGGAACAATCAAGCTATTTGATGATAATTGAAGACTGTCGTTGAATCTTAATTTGAGGTTTTCGTATTCTGTGTTTAATAGACTTCTTCTTTCGTATTTACCTATCGGATCCAGAAGATACTCGCTTATGGTGCTATTTTTGGTAATGTCGTCGTTGTAAACCAATCGCAATCGCGAAGGTGTTTTAAAAATATAAAATGAAGAAAAGACTGCTTGATCATCCTGCGAAAACTGTTTTTTATGCAAGACTTTTTTCCAGTGTTGAGAACCATCAGCATGCGTGCTTATGATAATAATATCTTCGTTGTAATAATCGACCCAACCTCTGTCACTATATAAAGCAGCATCTCGCCTTGAGTAAGTTCTGCTCGTACTCCGTCTAGAGAATTCTTTGTACGCTTCGAAAAATAAAATGATTCCTCCATCTGCTCTCAATAGTAGGTCTTTGATGATGAAATCATTTAACTGATCCATCTTTCTTCTTTTGGTTCCGATGATTTCTCCTATAAACTCTTTTTCTATTTCAGTGTACTGGAATTTATCGTTAGGTCGGATTGCATTGATGCGTTTGTTGTATATGAAGTACCCTTCTGCAGAGTTAAGTGTGTTGGGACTATACATGCCTGCAAGTACAATATGGTTGTTCTTATTGTTGTATTTCATTTTAATATCAACAGCAAGTTGACCATCAAAATCTATGGGGAAGTATTGAAGGTTTGGAGAATTTTGCCGGAATAAGAAAAAGTGACCTTGGTGATCTTTTTTATTATAGGCATTGTTGTTCCTATCAAAATAGCTAACAACTTGTCCATTGTTACCCAATTCTAAAAACCGAAAATCATCACCTACATCTACAAACGCAAGCTCATGAAGCTGACTAGATAGATGTTGGTGCCTTTTATTATCTATCCAATGCAACTCCATTGTATTTTTCTTGCCTCGAGTGAATAGCAAGGTTTTACTCTTGTCTTCACTATGCACATATTGATATCTTTTGAATAGCTTTCTTTCGGTCGTAAAAAGATTTACACTATCAATGAGAATGGCTTTCTGATCGTAACGTCGAGACATGACTTTTATAGAGTCTTTGGTATAGTATCCATACATGATCTGAAAAGTGGTATCAAGACCCAGCACATTGTAGATATCCACCTTTTCGGTTTCAAATACAATGCTGGTAGACAATGAAGTGCTCATGTCTTCATCAAAAGTCTCCATGATGTATTTATTTCCTGCATCTCTGAAAAGAACAATGCGGTCTCCGATTTCACCCAATAAGTCGTAAGAATAGTTGTTTCGGATATTAATATCATCAGAAACCAATACTTCCTGTGCTGAGAGGAATTGTAAGGAAAGAAAAAGTGATAATATTAAAAAAAGGGTCCTATGCATATATACTTAAAAGTAGCTCTAAAATTCTACATTTGTGTTGTAATAATCAAGTAATAAAAACAACAAAAGTCAAATAAGTCATGGCGGGTAAAAAATTGATTGAATGTGTCCCTAATTTTAGTGAGGGACGTGATATGAAGGTTATAAAGCAGATTACTGATGAAATAGAGAAGATCGAAGGGGTGCAATTGCTTGATGTAGACCCAGGGAAGGCGACCAACCGTACTGTTGTCACTTTTGTAGGCCCGCCAGAAGCTGTGATAGAGGCTGCTTATCAAGCCATCAAGAAAGCCAGTGAAGTGATAGATATGTCAAAACACAGTGGTGAGCATCCTAGGATGGGAGCGACAGACGTATGTCCTTTGATTCCAATTTCCAATGTAAGTATGGATGAAGTCGTGGAATACGCCAAAAAATTAGGTGAAAAAGCGGGAAGTACACTTGATATTCCTTTTTACTTATATGAATCGGCAGCAACACACCCAGACAGAAAAAACTTGGCTACGGTAAGAGCTGGCGAATACGAAGGTCTTCCTAAGAAGTTGAAAGATCCGCATTGGAAACCAGACTATGGTCCTTCAAGTTTTAACCCTAAGACAGGTGCAACTGCCATCGGAGCAAGAGATTTTCTTGTGGCTTATAATGTAAACTTAAATACCACTTCAGTTAGAAGGGCCAATTCAGTAGCTTTTGATGTGAGAGAAAAGGGTAGAGTGAAACGAGAAGGAGGAAAACTAAACAGCAAGATAATTCGTGATGAAGCTGGAGAACCATTAAGAGTACCAGGTAAGTTAAAGTCAGTAAAAGCCATTGGTTGGTTTATTGAAGAATACAACTTGGCTCAGATTTCTATGAACTTGACCAATATCAGTATTACTTCATTGCATGAAGCATTTGAAGCATGTCGTGCGTCGGCAACCAACAAAGGAATGAGGGTCACCGGTTCTGAGTTGGTAGGATTGGTACCTAAAAAAGTGTTGGTTGATGCTGGTAAATATTTCCTTGCTAAACAAGAAAGATCACTCGGTGTTTCTGAAGAGGAACTTATACATATTGCCATTAAGTCACTCGGTCTTGATGAGTTGGGTCCCTTTGATCCAAAGAAAAAAGTAATTGAATATTTATTGGAAGGAGACAACCAAAATTTATTGGTTGATAAAAATCTTACGGCGTTTGCCAATGAAACTGCTTCAGAATCTCCAGCACCAGGAGGTGGAAGTATTGCTGCATATCTCGGAGCATTGGGTGTTTCGTTGGGAACGATGGTTGCCAATCTATCGAGCCACAAAAGGGGCTGGGATGATCGCTGGGAAGAGTTTAGCCAAGTTGCGGAGGAAGGACAAGAACTGAAAGATAAATTGTTGTATTTGGTTGATGCAGATACAGCAGCCTTTAATGCCATTATTGATGCAGTGAGAATGCCCAAGGCTTCTCCATCTGAAAAAGCGGCAAGAGCCGAAGCGATGGAATCAGCAACCAAGAATGCTATTGAAGTGCCTCTTGATGTAATGAGAACTTCTTATGCTTGTTTTTCTATGCTTGCGCAAATGGCAGATTCAGGAAATCCAAATTCTGTTTCTGATGCAGGAGTAGGAGCTTTGTGTTGCAAGTCAGCGGTGCATGGTGCATACTTAAATGTAAAAATCAATTGTAAAGATTTGGATGACAAAAAGTATGTAAAGACGGTGTTGGCTGAGGCTGATGATATTCTGAAGAAGGCGATTAAGGAAGAGAAGGCGATATTGAAGGTGGTTGAGGGTAAGCTGTAACTTATTCACACCAGATTAACAAGCAACATTCGGACTAGCTCTTGTCCTTCGGGTTTTCATGACTCTAATACATGATCTCGTTGATATTATAGTTAGAAGATGTGTTTATGGAGATATGATGCGTTTTTAGTATTTGGTCTTTACTTAATTTTATTCATGATTGATTAAATTAAAAAAAGTCATCATTCAATCTTTAATCCAAGCTGTGAAAAATCATATTACAATCTTCTTATTCTTGGTTTTTGTTTCGGGAAGTACCGCACAAGAACAGACAGTTGGGCTGCTCAGTTATAATCAAGATCAGGCTTTTGATGGATATACTTTATTTTTTCCGAGAAATCAATCAACGGTATTTTTAATAGATAACTGTGGTGAAATTGTACATCAATGGGATGATGAGGATATTTACGTTCCCAACAATGCAGTCTATCTCCTAGCAAATGGGAATCTAGTAAAATGCAAAAAAAACTTTAATGGTTTTACTGGGGTTGAGGGCTCAGGTTTTTTTGTAGAGATAAGATCTTGGGAAAACGAATTACTCTGGAGCTATAAATCCAATTCACCAGAAGAACGAATCCATCACGACATAGAGATTTTACCCAATGGCAATATTTTAATGATTGCTTGGGAATTTCGTAGTAAAGATGAAGCCATTGCCAATGGTAGACTAGAAGAAACAATTACAAGTGGAGAACTTTTTCCTGATTACATTTTTGAAATAAACCCAAGCACCAATGAAAAAGTATGGGAGTGGCATGTATGGGATCATCTTATTCAAGATGTTGATTCGACCAAACTTAATTTTGGAATTGTAAGCGAGCATCCAGAATTGGTTGATATTAATTATGTTGAGAATGTTGGAGCCAATGATTGGGATTGGCTTCATATGAATGCTATTGATTATCACGCAGGCTTGGATCAAATTATGTTGTGTGTTCCTTACTTTAATGAAATTTGGATTATAGACCATTCTACAAGTACGAGTGAAGCTTTCGGTCATACTGGAGGAAATGCCGGAATGGGAGGAGATTTATTATATAGAATGGGCAATCCACAATCTTATAAAAACGGAACCGAAGATGATCAAATTCTTTTCTTTCCTCATGATACACATTGGGCGAATGAATTTTTGCCTGCTGATCATCCTGATTATAATAAGATATTGGTTTTTAATAATAGAGTAGAACAGAATGTTTCCTCCATGGAAATCTTTGAAAATCCATGGGATGTTATGGAGTCAAATTATCCAACAATTAATGGATTGTTCCAACCTACATTTTTTGAAAACTCTATCACGCACCCAACTCCTTCTAGTTTTTATTCTGCTGGTTTATCGAGTGTTCAAGTATTGCCTAATGGTAATATTTTAGGATGCAGTGGAGGGCAAGGCTATTTGATGGAGTTGAATCCAGAGAATGAAATCGTATGGGAATACAAAGTACCTATTAAGAACGGGGCAAGAGTTCCACAAGGTGTTGAAATAGCTTATTGGGAAAATCTAACTTTCAGAGCATTTAAGTATCCAAAAGACTTTAGTGCATTTGATGGGAAAGATCTTTCTCAGAAAGGATTTATTGAATTGAATCCCAATACAACTTATTGTGATAGTTTAACATTCACAAAAGAAATCGTAAACGATATTGAGGTAAATGTATTTCCCAACCCTGCTAGTGCTGAATTAAATATTACTTGGTCGGATCGCGAAGTGAAAAGTATAAAAATTTTCAATGCTATTGGTAGAGAAGTACTTGATGTTCTCCCTGCAACAAATTCAGAAACTATAGATACGTCAGATTTTGTGAAAGGCGTTTACGTCCTTATCATTAATAATAGCAAACAGCAATTGTTTGTTGTTCAGTAAATAGATATGTCAAGCTATTTACTAGGAGTTTGAAATGAAAATGGAGTATTCAGGTTATTTTAGGAACATTGCAATTGCGATCTCCTCCTGCTCTCTCATAACTTTAGCTTCTTCTTCAGTCTTGTCTTTAAAGCCTGCAATGTGAATCAAGCCATGTGCCATGACTCTTTTTAATTCTTGGTCCTCGCTCACTTGCAGTGTTGTAGCATTTTCTTTTACCCGATCGGTACTTATAAAAATATCTGCGCACAATGGATCTTCCGAAATTGGGAAGGTGATTATATCAGTATAATAATCGTGGTTGAGGTATTCTTTGTTGATGTTTAGTAGATATTCATCATCACAGAAAATGTAATTGATGCACTCGGGATTCAACCCATAGTGCTTGCACACTTTTTCTAACCAAGTTAGATGCTCTTGTTCTTGTTGAAGACTAAAAGTATCGGTTTCGTAATGAACGAAAATGGTTTGACTCATGTAGCGATGCTATTTGATATCAAAGCAGATCTCTACAGTCGAACCTTCGTCGTGGTAATTTACTCTGTCTGAAAGTTGTTTGATCAAGAAGACTCCTCTTCCACCACAACATTCAAGATTTTCTGGAAGAGTAGGATCAGGGACATTGTTAGGATTAAATCCTTGGCCTTGATCTGATACTTTAAATTGAATCATTCTGTCTTTTTTGTCGAAGCAGATGTCAACATATTTGTTGCCATCGTTATTGTTACCATGTATGATGGCATTGTTCACAGCTTCGGTCAAAGAAATAAGAATGTTAGGGTAGAGCTCATCACTGATTTGGTGTTTTGCTGCAATTTCCTTCACATAGGTTTCTATATGACGAATTTGTTCCGGTTGGGACGGTATTTTCAAGGTGTTGCAATCCATGCGGATTAATTTTTCTTTAAAGAATTATAATATTCGTTGACCATCTGTTTGTAGTATGGTCTAAGCGAAGGAGAAACTTTGTTGTATAACGCAATTTCAGCTTCCCTCTGTTTTATATAATCCTGCAATGCTGGAGGAAGTTCCTTTCGTTGTTCCTGTGCTTGTTCTGATTTCCTTTTATTATCCTTCTCTCGTTGCCTGTCTGCTTTTTCAGCTTCTAGCAATTTGGTAATGATATCTGCTTGTCTACTAAGTAACTCGCTATTAAGACGTTTGTTTACCAAATCGGTCTCAACTTTATCCATTTCATCAATGATTTTTTGTAAATCACCGATTCCTTTTCCTTGTTCTTGTTGACCTCTCTTAATTTCTTCAAGTGCTTTTCTTAAAGCTGCTTGTCTTGCTGCCGCTTGTGCAAATTCTTTGGCCATTCCATCTTTTCCATTCTGTCCACCTTTTCCTTTGCCCATTTTTTCGCCCATCTTCTTCATGTCTTCATTCAGCTCGTCTTGCCCTTCTGTGATCTTATCCATTGGGACTTTACCACTCTTTCCTCCTTTGCCTTTTCCACCTGGCTTATCACACATTTGGTTGCCTGGCATCATGCTCGCTGCTTGTTCTTGCATTTGTCTCATAGATTCAGACAACATCAGTGCCAAATCGTTCACATTGGTCATGGTTCTTCTTTGGTGCTCTTCAGCCTCAGGAACCTTTCTGTCTTCTAATTCATCCAAAGACTCTGCCATATTTTCATCTATCTCTGCAACTTTCTCATTTACGAAAGTTGCAATCTGATCAACTCGCTTGCTTAATTCGGTAAGACTGTCCCTGATCAAACTGAAATCATCTTTCAGTTTAAACTGTGTCTGAACAAGGGAAACATATCTAGGAGTAGTTTTATCTGTTGTAGAAATATCACTAATTAAGTCTTCTTGATCAAATGAAAGTGTCACCAAGTTCTCAAGTAGTTGACGTAATGCATCGATGTCTTCTTCAGCTTGTTCAGCATTGCAGGCGGCCATTTTACTGTCCATTTGCTCAGCCATATCTTTCATTTTTTGAGCCGCTTTTTTCTGTTTTTTAGCGGCCTTTTTATTTTCTTTTTTATCTATATCCTCTTTACTTTCCTCCATTTCTTCCTGGATATCTTCCATTTCTTCCTTGTTGTCATCTCCAAGGTCTTTCGGTTTGTCTAGTTCTTCATTCTTTTTCTCTATTTCTTCCATCTTCTTCTGAGCTTCTTCCATCTCTTTGTTCAACTCTTCTTGCTCCTTTTTAAGCTCCTCTTCAGACTTTTCTTCATTTTCAGTTTCTTCTGCAAGCTCTTCTTGTTTCTCAGCCATTTCATTCAGCTTCTCAATCATGTCTTGCACTTCTTTCTCAACCTCAAGAGATTTGAATAACTCTAGAAGTCTATCCATTTCTTTTTCCTTGGTATCCTCGTCCATTTCCATGCTCTCCATCATCTCCATCATGGTGTCCTTGTTCAACTCTTGCATCAATTCTTGGATCTTTTCCATGAGATCCTTGGTCTCCTGGTCCATGACCTCTTCAAACATTTCCTGAATCTTTTCTTGCTTTTCTAGAATTTCTTCATTTCTCTCAGAAAATTCTTCTTGGTTTTCAAGATTTTCTTCAAATTTCTCTTTTGCTTTTTCAAGATTTTTTTCAAGTTCTTTTTGTCTTTCAAGAAGTTTTTCCATTTCCTGACGCTCTTGGAAACTCATTTCTTTTTTCTGAAGTAGTTTCTCTCTTAGCTTTTTTAGGTCTTCTTGTATCTTTTTAGATTCCTTTAAAGACTCTTCAAGCGTCTTGGTGATATCATCTTCGTTTTCATCTTCTTGATCAACAAACTCTTCCACTGTAGGCTTTTCAAAAGTCATGATGGCTGTCTTGGCAGCTTTGCTTCCGTTGATAGCATCGTTGTCTTTTGTCTCAAAGTAATATGAGAATTGATCTCCTGGTTCAAGTTGGTATTCATTGATGTCAAGCGAATGATTGTATTGTACATTTCTTTCTTTTGGTTGTACAATTACTTTGCTTTCTGACTTTTTGGTAATACCATTTTTATCTTTCAAGCTATAATTGAAAGTCAAAGTAGTCAAGCCATAATCATCTGCCGCATTACCAATGAAGTAAATCAATTCTGCTTCAAGACTGTCTTGAAATTTTTCAACATTGATGGTTGGATATTGATCAGGTACTACTCTTAAGCTATAACTCACTGAATCAGGAGTAGGGATTGCATCATTGGAATAGTACACCTTGTAGACATCGTCTTTGAAGATTTGCTTAAAGAATCTGTATCTATCCGGTGACTGTCTTTCTGCTTCTTTGCTGCTTCCAGAATTAAGGAAACTCATTTCTATCTTGTCGGTATTCTTGGTGTCAAATTTCCAAGTAAGTTTTGTTCCTAGAGGAACAACCATATCTCCTATATTGCTAACACCTTCATCTTTTCTGTTGATATATGATGGATAATCCATGTACAGTGAAAATCCTGAAAGGTTTGGCTTTGGAAGTACCGTTAATTTATTGGTTTTAGATGCTACACTACCAGAATAGATTTCAAATTCTACATCCTTCTGTACATTGTTAAACACATATTGAAATTTGCCTGGAGCGACCTTGTTCAATCTATATTGAAAATCATCAAATCTTATGAAGGCATCATTAGGAATCACATCACCAGTTACATCAATGTCTAGAGTGTAATCTTGATATTGCACAACCGTTAAATTGTCATTTTCCAAATTGAAATGGAAAGGTGCTGCACGCTCAAACTCACGATCGTTGTTGATCAATCTGTGGGTACTGTCCTTGATAAGGCTAGGTGCTGTCATTACAATCAGCATAAGCACCAAAAAAGGTGGTAGTGCGTATTTTAAATATTTCTTGTTGTTTTTAAGATCGATGGCCGACTTAAATGGCACAGGTTTGATCTCTTCAGACTTTTGATTGATACTTGCAATGATCAAAGAATTGTCAGCTGTTAGGCTGCTTTGTTCTTTCAACTGCAGGATATTCAATAGTCTATCTTTTACATCTCCAAAGTGATTACCGATAATGCCAGCGGCTTGTTCGTGGCTTATTACATTACCAAGACGGAAATATTTTAAAAGAGGAAGAAGGACAAAGTATCCTAGCGTACCAAAGGATGCTCCTAAGAAAGAATAATAGAATATTTTTCTAATTCCTTTATCAAAGTAAAAATTGTGCTCGAGAAGATTTAGTGCTAAGAATAAGCCTAAAACGATTCCTACTGTATATAGAGATCCTTTAATAAGTCGGTTTAGGTAAAATTTCCTGATAAATTGATCTAATTTCTGAATCAACAAATCGTAACTGCTCATTTTCTCCATTATATTCCTTAAAGTGCGTGCGGAAAATACCCGTGAATTTCTTCCTGATTAACTAGAAAGGTAAAAATCGCCATTTAAGGCTAAAAAGTCAATATTTCAGAGGACATTAAGTGTTAAGTCCCGAGATTTGTGCGATATTTTTCGATTAATTCTTCATCTTCTTCATTTGAGATGATTAGTTCGACCATTTTGTTCAATTTTTCAATGGTTGAAGTAAGTTTAATCGTGTCTTCAGGCGTGGTATTTGGGAGCCGATCAACCAAATTTGCCTTGAGCTTCAAGATATTACTCGTCGATACGTACTTTTTGTAACTATTTTCCCTTGGATTATTGGAAATTGAGTTGAGTGCTTCAGCTGCAATAAGAAGATTTTCTGTGTCGCATTTACTTGCCAATTCGTACTGATAGGTAGAAAGAGGGAAGAATTTGTAAATATCTGAGGAAACAACTGCCTCATTGAGGTAAGGCAAGTACTTTGGATCAGATCCTTGAGAGAATAAATCCAGGAGCGTAATTGCCATTGATTTGTCGTATTTCTTGTATAAAGCTTCTGCTTTTTCAAGACCCACTTTTTCATTTTGTGCATAGATGATTTTAATTGCTTGTGAAAGAACCGGGATTGCTTTTTCTTTGTCAATAAGTGTTAAGGCAACATCATATGCCTGCTCAGGTGCTTTTTTCTTTAATGCCTTTAATGCATCTTTTCTTATTCTTGAATGTGCATCTGTTTCTGCCATTTTTCTTATTTGCTCTACAGGAACATCAAGGTAACGGTATGACAGTCCTTGTTTTCTAATATGCCAATAAGGATCATCTAAGGCTGCTGTATAAACTTCCTTGGCACGGTCATTATTCCTTAACTTACCTAAGGCCAAGTTTTTATCTACATAGTGTGGAGATAATTTAAACAAAGATTTTAGCTGTGCTGTAGAGAAAACCTCTTTTATTTCTGCGAGTAAATATCGCTGTCCATCTAGGATCGAAACTGCAGGTTCGGTTTCTAACTCTATCTCAAACGTTTGACTTCTTTTATTGATCAACAATGGATATTTTTCAACAGTACCATCCTTGTGATAAATGGCCGCTTCTACAGGAAGTTCATAAATGTATTTGTGGTCACTTTCTTCTTGTACTTGATCTACGCTTATGACCAATTTGTTTGTTTTAAAATCAAAGTCATATTCTACTTTAAGTATCGGATGACCTTCAGTTAGATACCATTGATTGAAAAACCAGTGTAAGTCTTTTCCTGTAACTTCTTCAAAAGCCAATCTTAATTCATCTACTTCAACAGAAGAAAATTCATTGTCTTTTAAATATTTATTGAGAGAATCGAAGAATGCATCGTCTCCTACAATGTTTCTTAGCATGTGCAATACCAATCCACCTTTGTTGTAACTGTGAGCATCAAACATGTCTTCTTTGTCCTCGTAACCATAGTGAATTAAGGGGTGTGTGCTATTGAGCGAAGATTCAAAATACGTTTTCATTTCATCGCTACGGTGATGTTCAGCCGATGCAAGTCCGTACTTATGTTCTTGCCACAAGTATTCGCTATAGTTGGCAAATCCTTCGTTCAATGTAAGGTTGGCCCAGTTTTCACAGGTAACCAAATCACCAAACCAGTGGTGAAATAATTCGTGAGCGACGATATTATCATTGTGGTTATCAATCAGCTCTTCCGTAGTCTTCTGAACAAAATCTCCATAAATGGAAGCAGAAGTATTTTCCATTGCTCCTGAAACAAAATCTCTTACAACTACTTGGCTGTATTTATCCCATGGATATTTGTAATCCAACAAATCAGAAAAGAACTCCAACATTTCTGTTGTATGGTTAAAGATTGCATTGGCATCATTTTCGTATTCTGGCTCGACATAATAGTTGACATCTAGGTCTTGCCATTTATCCTCAACTACAGCATATTCTCCAATAGCCATCATGAATAGATAGGGCGTATGTGTCAAGTCTTGTTTCCAATAATCAGTACGAGTTCCGTCTGCATTTTCCGTAGAGCTTACCAGCTTGCCATTGGACAGTGTTGAAAATTTATCTTCAACGGTTATGTAGATTTCTTGACTACACCTTTCATTGGGTTTATCGATTGTCGGAAACCACTTAGAATTATTTTCTGTTTCACCTTGTGTCCAAATCTGTTGTGGCTTGTAAATATTATCGTTTTTTGGATTGATAAAAAACAAACCTTTGTCGCTCGTGATCGCGGCACTGCCTCCTTCTTCTAATTCACTTGGCTTGGCAGTATAATCTATGACAACACTGTATTTTTCCCCTCTGCGATACAGACGGTCAAGTTTAATTTCTATGATTGAACCATCATAAGTGTAAGACAGATCTTTTCCTTTTTCATTACGAACAGATGCTAGATCAAATCCCACTGCATTTAATTCAAGTCTATCGGAGACGTAGTAAATTGGCGTTAATTCGAGTGTGGCTTTTCCTAGTAAGTGTTCGTTTGCCCAATCAAAAGAAACTTCTAGTTTGGTGTGCAATAAATCGTGAACTCTTTCATAACTGCCATTGTAAACTGGGAGAGTATCTGCGAGAGTTGCCGAATTGGCTTTGATGATTGGAGATGCAGTAACAACCAAGGTATCGAGCGTAGTCATGTCCATCGGCTCTGCAACCACCATTTTATTGGAGTTGCATGCAAACAGGCAGAAAACCAGCAATAAATACCATGTTCTGTTCATGAAGGCGAAAATAAGTATTGATTATTACTTTTTGACTGTTTTGGCGCTCTAAAGGGTCTTGTAATTCGTTAATTTCTGAATATATAATTAAGGAATGTATTCTATCTTGCATTGTGCAAATCCACTTACTCATAGATTCCCCCTTTTATACGGATAGAATTATCCAAAAGATGCGTCGATTTGAGCCCAAAACAAAGGTGTTTGTTGTTATCAAGTCTCACAAAGAAGTTAAAATTCTTGATGGTGATAAAGTTAAGATGGTATCGCTTAAGGGTTTACAGTCTTGGGTACATTCACAATCGTTTTCAAGTGTTTATATTCATTTTTTGAGCACCACTGCTGCATATGTTTTGCATAAGACTCAATTGATCAAGCTTCCTAGTTTTTGGATTATGTGGGGCGCTGATTTTTATGGTCTGCCAGATTTTAGTGATCGTTATTATCTTCCTCAGTCTCGGCCTTTTGCATGGAAAAACAATACATGGAAGCATAAATTGGCAAGTATGTTAGGATTGCCTTCAAGCAAGTATGTAATGAAGGTGGTAAAGCAGATAGATTATTTTGTTGGATACGAGGAGGAGTTTACGCTTACGCAAATGTCGCTGAATCATTCAATGACATTGGTTCCTTGGGAATTTTATTTCAACATAGAAGAAATGGGTCTGCCTAAAGTTAATCAAGGAACAGGAGCTATTCTGCTGGGCAATTCTGATGACCCAATGAATAATCATCTTGATGTGTTGTACCTTCTCGAGAAACATATTCCAGCTAATCAACGAATTATTATTCCCGTTGCCGGTGCAAGTTTGTCTTATTTAGAAAAGATTCGGGAGTTCAAACAAAATTCAAAAGCAGATATTGTCTTACAAGAAAAGTTGTTGGAAAGCAGTGCTTTTTTTACGTTGATGGATGAGGTAAGTTTTGTGGTTTATGGTCACTTGCGTCAACAAGGAGTCGGGACATTATTGCCATTGTTGTATCAAGGAAAAAAAGCTTTCTTATGGGATGAAAATCCATTTAAAGCAGTGTTGAAAAGATGGGGCTTGGATATTTTTTCAATCAATACATTAAAGGCAGATGAATTCATCCAACTTTCTGAGGACCAACTACAAAGGCAGCGCAAAAAATTGGAAACAGTTTTGTCTGGAGAAGAAGATACCAAGCGATGGAATCGTATCTTAAACGGCAAATAAAAAAAGTGCTAAATAACCTTTGATGAAAATAAGACGATATCTTGATTTTACCAATGAATTTGTGGCAGACTTTGCAAGTTTTGTATGGGGTCTTCCACTACTTGTTTTATTGATTGGAGGAGGCTTGTATTTGTTGGTGGTTAGCAGATTTGTTCCATTTAGATATTTGGGACATGCCATACAAGTATTAAGGGGTAAATACGATGATCCCAATGATCCAGGTCAGATAAATCATTTCGAAGCATTGACAACGGCACTTTCATCTACCATCGGGATGGGGAATGTTGCAGGTGTTGCTGTAGCCATTACGCTCGGAGGACCGGGTGCTATTTTTTGGATGTGGGTCAGTGGTATCATAGGTATGTCTACCAAATTTTTTACCTGCTCATTGGCTATTCTTTACAGAGGTAAGGACAGCAATGGCGAGGTACAAGGAGGACCGATGTATTTCATTACCGAGGGTCTAGGAAAAGGATGGAAACCTTTGGCCATATTTTTTAGTATTGCAGGATTGATTGGAGCATTGCCGGTATTCAATGTGAATCAATTGACGCAGGCCATATCAGACATCTTGCTTATACCCAATGGAGTAGAAGTTGGTTTTGAATCCAATCTTGCCATTGGGTTGGTGTTACTTGTTATTACCAGTGTCGTTGTTCTAGGAGGCATTTCTAAGATAAGTAAAACGGCATCTAAGTTGGTGCCATTTATGGTCATGTTGTATTTTATCTCAGTGATCATTATCCTATTGATACATATCGATCAGGTACCAAAGTATCTTGGACTTATTTTTACGGAGGCATTTTCTGCTTCACTTTACAAAGGTGATCCAATGTTTGGTGGCATGGTGGGTGGCTTGATTCTTTTAGGAATCAGAAGAGGCGCTTTTTCCAATGAAGCAGGAATTGGAACTGCTCCCATGGCACACGGTGCTGCCAAAACAAAAGAACCCATAAGAGAGGGACTTGTGGCCATGCTTGGTCCATTGATCGATACATTGATTGTATGTACACTAACAGCTTTGGTAATATTGGTAACAGGTGTGTGGGAAACCACTGCAGACAATGGTGTCAGCTTAACAGCCAATGCTTTCAATACTTCTATTCCTGGGGTAGGGCGTTATCTATTGTTGCTGTGTGTTGCTGTTTTTTCAATTTCTTCTTTGTTTTCTTATTCTTACTATGGAAGTAAGTGTATGTCATTCATTGTAGGTGCAGATAAAAAGCATTACTACAATTATATTTATCTAGCCAGTATCGTTCTAGCTTCGGTTACCTCTTTGGAGATAATGTTAAATCTAATTGATGGATTTTTTGCTCTGATGGCGATACCAACGATGATATCGACGATCATTCTTGCTCCGAAAGTAATGAAGGCCGCAAGGGTTTATTTTAAACAGATGAAAAAATAGAAATAAAAAAAAGCGCACACCAAAGGCGCGCGCTTTTTCAATATTCTAAAAGAACTAAGAATTCGAAGTTCTATTTTATTCTGCTTTTGGATGAACCAATTTCATTTCATCAATCAAATGACTTGCTCCAGCAAATTTGTCAATGATAAACAATACAAATCTTGCATCTACCATGATGTTTCTACAGATGGATTTGTCATAGTTAATATCACTCATCGTTCCTTCCCACACCCTATCAAAGTTTAGACCAATCAAGTTTCCGTGTGCATCTATCGCAGGGCTTCCTGAGTTTCCTCCCGTTGTGTGATTGCTTCCTAAAAAGCAAACAGGCACTTTGCCATTGGTGTCAGCGTATTGACCATAATCTTCTTTCTCGTGTAACTCCAATAATTTTGGATGTACATCAAATTCGTAATCACCTGGTTGGTATTTTTCAATTACTCCATCAAGGTAAGTGACCGGAGTATAACAAACACCATCTTTTGGTTTGTATCCGTTTACTTGACCGTAACTAACTCTCATTGTTGAGTTGGCATCTGGATAAAATCTTCTGTTTGGGAATGTTTCGATGATGGCTTGCATGTATTTTCTTTGGTATTCATCAAGTTTTGCTTTGTGCTCGTTGTAGGGAACATTTACTTTTTCGTCGATCATTGAACCCCACTCACTTGATAACTTGTAAGCTGGATCCATTTTGATTTTCTCTACAGCAGCAGCTGGGTCCATATCAAGGATTGCCATCATCTTATCCATTTCTGTAAATGAAGAAGATCCATATACTTCGTCCGCCAGCATCTGGAATCCTTTTGCACCTTTCTTATTTTTCAATTGGTCAGGAACATACATTGCATTAACATTATTGGCATACATTTCCGTAAGAGCGGCAAATACTTCCTTGTCAATTTCTGGTCGATAATCCTTGTAAAAGCCTTGTAGGTAACCTTGGATTCTAGGAAGAAAACGATTGTACGCATCGACACCATTGTTCTCAAATGTACTCACGAGTCTCCCTATGATGGATGATGCGCTTAGTAACTCAATATTTCTACTCGCAACTTCGCTATAATAATCTCTTGTGAATGCATAAGGCTCAATCGCTTTGTACAGTTGTTCCATTTGCGGAAGCAAAGAAACATTTTCACGATTGTCTTTATTTTTCATTTTAAACTCTTCTTCAAACTTACTTTTCTTGTCGAGTGCGTTGGTTTTCACCAAACCTTGGCTTTCACCGATCCACTTTTTCCAATAGTTTGCAATACGTGCAAATTTTGAAGCATATTGAATTCTTACTTGTTCGTCTGCTCTCATTTTTTCATCAAGAATTCCAAGTGCAGTTTCTCTGATTTCAATTTTCGCTGGATTCAATGTTTCGATGATTTGTTCAACAGCGGCTCCTGGAAGGTACTGGTTGGTTCTTCCTGGAAATCCAAAAACCATGGTAAAATCACCTTCTTCTACACCGTCTAACGAAATGGGAAGGAAGTGCTTAGGCTTATAAGGAACATTGTTTTCGCTGTATTCAGCAGGTTCGTTATTTGGTCCCGCATAAATTCTGAATAGTGCAAAATCTCCAGTGTGTCTTGGCCATACCCAGTTGTCTGTATCTGCTCCGAACTTTCCGATTGACTCAGGTGGTGTTCCTACTAGTCTTACATCGTTGTATGTAACGGTGTAAAATATGAAGTATTGATTTCCTTGATAAAAAGGTCTTATGATGATATCATGAAATTCTTTTAGCCTGATAGAACCTCGGATGCTATCGATGTTCTTATCAATCATTGATTGTCTTGATACTTCATCCATGTCCTTGGTTACTCCTTTCAGAACGTCATCAGAAACATCATCAATGCGTGTGATGAATCTTGCAAACAATCCAGGATTTGCCAATTCGTCTTCCTTGGTCTGTGCCCAGAAGCCATCTTTCAACAAGTTGTTTTCAAGTGTTGAGTGCGATTGAATCTGACTGTATCCACAGTGGTGATTGGTCAACAAAAGTCCTTGGTCAGAGATCACTTCTGAAGTACAGAAACCACCAAAATGCACAATGGCATCTTTTAGTGATCCTTGGTTAACAGAATAAATATCTTCTGCAGATAACTTCATTCCCATGGATTGCATTTCACCTTCATTCAGTGCTTTCAAGAGAAGTGGCAACCACATTCCGTCACCGGCAAAGAGCAGGTTACCGAGTGAGATTAGTATTATTGTAATAGAAATTCGTAATATTTTCATTCGTGGTGTATTTTATGATTGCTAAAATATTAAAACTTACTTACAAAAGTCACCTAATAAGATGTTAGCTCTTTACTCTTTCACAAATGATAGCTTTGAAGCCTATACAATGGAGCATTTTCTGCCTATTATCATAGCTATTCTGGTGGCTTGGGTAAGTATCGTGGTGGCAAATACTAGGTTTACTGAGCGGCAAAAGACTTTGTTGGGAACGTTTTTGTCTTTATTTCCATTTTTATGCATCATAGGACGTATGACGTATTTGATGTTGGATGGGTCCTTTGATCCGGCTTTGGATTTACCTTTTTTTATGTGTCGCTTTATCGCTTTGATCTTACCGATAGTTATCTTTTTGCGACATAGATTTATGCTTGGTATTTTATACTTCTGGGTTTTGGCGGGAACAGTTAATGCTGTCATTACTCCAGACCTTCTTTTTAATTTTGGTCATTGGGAATACATCCTGTATTTTGTTTATCATCTGATGTTGATTGTCGCCATCATTTATGCGGTCTGTGTGTATAAGTTTAGAGTTGGCTGGAGAGACTATTGGAATGCAGTGATAGGAGTAATTGTCTTCACGGTTTTTTCAATAGGCGTGAATTTTATGCTCAAGGCAAATTATAATTATTTGTCAGCGAAACCAGAAGTAGCATCAATCCTTGACTACATGGGACCATGGCCATGGTACATCATCGTCGTTTATCTTCTAATGTTTTTTCTTTTCTTCCTAGCGTTACTGCCTTACTTAATTAAAAAGAAGTCTTAGTTGTTAGGGACACAAGCGTCGATCTTGGCTTCAAAATCAGAAAGCCTTGATGCTTCAAATCCTGGTAATAATTCCACACTCATAACTCCTTGGTAAATGGTTGAAGTGTTTTGGTCTAGCTCAATATTGGATGTAAGGTGATTGGAAGCAGAGTACAATCCACCTGGTTGAGGTGAATCTATATTGACAACTGGGGTGCAAGTATCAGCAATGGTCCAATCCATCTGCATCATGACAACGCCATTGGTTATATCAGAAGCAATAATACAACCTGAAGGTAGAAATGGATAGATACCCCAGGTTCCTTCAAATCCACTATAGGTGTTTCCATTTTGAGGATAGATATCGTTGTAAGCTGCGATTTCAGGGTTTTCTCTATCTGTGATGTCATATACCTTTACTCCATCGTGGTAGTGAGACATATACAGATAGTCATTGAGAACAAAAAGATTGTGTGCAATCAATCCATTGTCTGATTCAAGAGGATCCCAGATTTGATTTACAATTTCCATATCATTGTTGGGATCATTAAGGTTAGACATATCGATGACATTGATGGTATGGTTGGCTTTTTCTTCAATTAGATAAGCCCATTGTTCATCGGCGTCATTCCAGCTTGCATGTGCTCCATCCATTCCTGTTAGCTCTTCTATCAAAGTGATGTTGTTTGCATCATTCGCGTCATACACACGGAGTGCATCGCCGTTGAAATAAGAGCCAAAAATAATATTGTCTTTTACATTTAGATCGTGTAGATATCCTCCTCCTAATGCCCCTTGGTAAAGTAGCACTGGGTTTTCTGGATCGGTTGCAATATCTAGAATCACAAGGTCATATTTAACGCCTGATTTAAAAACATCACAGGCATACAATCTACCATTGTCTTCATCTACAAAAATATTGTGGGCACGTGTAAACCATGTTGTAATTCCTCCTGAGTATGTAATTCCTCCAGAAGGAAGTGCTGATAGGTCAAAAATTCTTAATCCTTCCGAACATGTTGATCCATCGCATACAGAGTAAGCATAGTCTTGATAGGTTTTAAAATCTCTCCAGATCGGACTGTTTCCATTGAATTGAAAAATAACCTGAGGGTTACTGCAATCAGTAACATCAATAAAATATATTGAATCTTCAGTCCCTGAGATAGCATATTCATTTCCTTCTTCATCTACATAACCCCAGATATCACTCCATTCATCATTGGTAAAATCAAAATCTGAAAGGGTTTCCATATTGAGTTCTGTCTGAGCAAACACATTATAACTTAATAGAGAAAGAAATATGATAAGTATATTTTTCATGATATCTTTTTGAATAAATTAGTCACTTATGTTATGAAACATACTCAGGAATGGAATGGTTTAAGTGAAACAAACTTGGTAGTTCTTTTATCACTTGGGTATAAAGATAAAAAAATCCTCTGTCCAAAGACAGAGGATTTTATATCGTTAAAGACAAATAATGTCATTTTAGTCAATTCCGTGCATCATTTTAGCCAACTTACCTTTGATAAGGAAGATTAACAATGCTGCTGTGATTGGTACAGCAGCAAAAATCAAAAAGAATCCGCTAAGGCCAATTTGCTCTGCAATTGGTTCTATATAACTACCAGTAAGACCTGCTGCAAAGTTGGCAATGAAGTTGGATACAAAGAAAACTCCAAACATCAATCCTACCAATCTTGCTGGGGCAAGTTTACTTACGTAACTCAACCCAACTGGTGAGATGCAAAGTTCTCCAAGTGTATGGAATAAATATGCTAAGATCAACCATACCATACTTACCTTAACCACAGTAGCTCCTTCAGATGTATCAATACCCATAGCACCGAATGCTAAAATGGCAAAACCCAAACCTAAAAGGGTAAGTCCTAGTGCAAACTTTACCGGACCGCTCTTTAAAAAGGAAATGTTCTTTTCCCATAATTTACTAAATAATGGAGCCAAGCAAATGATGAATAGACTATTAAATACTTGGAACCAACCTGCTGGTACCTCTGTTGCCTGATCTGAATATTGTTCCTTTAGCATTATTACGATCAATGCCCAAACACCTAAAAACCCGATACCTAAGAATATACTTGACAACGAGTAACTGCTAAATGTTACAGAAAACAATTTTAAAATTACATAGGTCAATACGACCATAGGCACAATCGATATTATTGTGTTTATGACTTTGAAGATTCCGGCACCGCTTCCAGTCAGATCTCTTTCAGTATAATCCAAAGCAAATACAGTCATAGAACCTCCAGCTTGCTCAAATGCCCACCAGAAGAAGACAATAAAGAAACTGAGGATTACAATAACCCAGACTCTGTCCTTTTCAACTTTTGTCAAGGAAGGATCAGAAACAATCCATCCCACAAAACCGATAACTGCTCCCACAATAATAGGAGGCATAATTTTATTTGTGAAAGTCTGGATGAAATTAGGCTGAGCATCAACAGTAAATTGTAGCAAAGCATAAAATGCAATGCCTATTACACTTCCGATAATAGCCCATTTTGTAACATTGCTAGTTGAACCAGTCACTACTTTTACTTCTTCTTTTACTTCAAGTTTTTCTTCTTTTGGTGCTAATCCTATCTCTCCAAATATATCTTGAGCAAAGTAGAATTGCATCATTCCTAGGAACATGAATATACCAGCCAAACCAAATCCATAACTATAACTCCATTGCTCCCCGTAGTAACTACAAAGTAAAATTCCTAGGAAGGCTCCTGCATTGATACCCATGTAGAATATGGTATAGGCACCATCTTTTAGTTCAGGGACTTTTTCGTAAATATTACCAACGATAGACGATATGTTTGGTTTGAAAAACCCATTACCAATAATAAGCATCAATAAACCTGCATAAAATGAAAATTCAGTTTCAAGGGCCATACTGGCGTGACCAAAGGTCATGATCAGTGCACCTATCATCACCGCTTTCCGATAACCTAAAAATTTGTCTGCCAAAATACCACCCAACATAGGTGTGAAATAGACAAATCCTGTATAAATCCCGTAAAGTGCCAAAGCATCAGCTCGCTCCCAAGCACCTTCACCAAAAGCAACTTTTACCAAGAATACCACAAAAAGTACTCGCATCCCATAGTAGGAGAATCGCTCCCACATCTCTGTAAAAAATAGAATGAATAGTCCTGAAGGGTGGCCCAATATTGTTTTCTGATTTAATTCAGAGCCACCAAATTTCATTTCTGACATAAGAAGATAATTTTTATTTGATCTGAAAACCCAAAATAATCTTTTTTAGAGAACTTAAAAAACCATATTCCGCTTTATTTAATAATTGTTCTTTATACTTTGGATTATTGTCGTTGGCATCGGTCATTTAGAATTTTAAATGATCATTGGCAATAGGAAAGCTAACACTTGAAGGTTTTTGATAGATAAAAATAAAAAAGCATCCGCCTTGAGGTGGATGCTTTTATGAGTTTGGATTGAGTAATGCCAGTTCGTCTAGTGGCCTATTTCTGGTTTATAGTAATTGATCATTGCTACTATCTTTTTGTCCAAGGCCAATTCAGGCTCAATTTTAAAAAGTAAGTTGTGATCACTATGGTCTTCTTCCAATGCTTCTTTCAAAACATCGAGTCCTTGCTCTTCATTCTTTGACAGTAGCAAAGCTGCTGACTTACAATATAGAATGTTGGCACCGAACGTAAAATCTTCTGCTTTTTCTAGTAACTGTAATGCAAGTTTTCTTTCACCTGTTTTGATTAAGAAAGTAGCGTACTTGGTCCAGTAGAAAGATTCTTCAGGAGCAATGGTAGTTGCTTTTCTAAAAAAGAAGTCTGCTTTCTCGTAGCTACCAAGCGTGTAGTACGCTTCGGCTAGTTGTAAGAAATATTCTTCCGTATTGTCTTCTATTGCAATCGCTTTGTGGTAAGACTTTACTGCATTGTTCCAGTTCTTTTCAGAAGCATAGCAGTTCCCCAACTTGAAATATATCTCGTCATTGTATGGGTCGTACTTCAATGCTTTGTAAAGATTGTACTTGGCAGCAGAAAGATTGTCAAGGGCTTTGTGGCAATCCGCCATGTTGATAAGTACATCTTCATCAATGCCAAATAGGGCTACTGATTCTTTATAGATACTTAAAGCCTTTGAATACTTTTTGGTTTGAAGACAAAGCTCTGCACATTCATAGTAGGCAATCTGGAAATCTGGCTGTATGATAAAAGAGTACTCAAGCGCAAAAATTGCTTTCTTGTATTCTCCTACGCATGAATAAGCCTCTCCTAGGTTGTACCATGCCATGAATGAATATGGAGTACGGTCGATGATTTTATTAAGGAAATCAATCGCGCCGTAGTAGTTTTTTGAAAATTCTATAGAGAACCAAAATCTGTCTAAAGCTTCTGAGTTGTTAGGATCTTTGATGATGGCGTGTTTAAGCACTTCATACATTGCATTAAAATCCTGATTTACTTCATGAATATATGATTCACATATAAGTATCTCTGCTTTGTCAGAACCTGTTACAGAAGACTTAAGATCGTCCAGTATAACTTGAGCTTCATTTACCTTACCAGAGTAAGTATAAATTTTGATTCTTAAAAGTTTTATTTCTAATTGAGCAGGAGCAATTTTTTCTGCAATGTCTAAAACCTCAAGACAATCTTTCGGTCTATTTAGCTTGCTTAAAATTTTTGCTTTGGTGATGTAAAATTCTGCTCGATAATTGAACTGGTCGATGGCCAAATCACATACGGACAAAGCGCGCGTGTGTTGGTTTTCATCCTGATAATATTCGATAATGTCTAAAAATGATTTCTCAGTTAAGAACATGTTCTCTCCAGTTGAGCACATCTCTTCGAAATCAGACACTAAATTTATTATCGCCAGGTTACGTTTTAATTTTTGGTCCATTGAGTATACAGTTGTTAAACTTGGGATTTAACTTGACGTAAATATAGCATTATTGGATTCAATGGTTATTTCTACGAAACTTTTTTTCATTTTTTCTCAAAAGCGGAAAAAGCCTTAAAACGTAGGGGAAAGACAGTCAATTCTGGGTTTATGAATGTATTTCAAAATTCTAGTTTTCTAAATCATTCTATATCATGCGATAACATATATTGTAATTGAATAAACTCTTAAAAAACTTAATATATACTAGTTATTATATGTTTTTTGTCCAGAGTAAAATTACCATTTTTAGGGTAGGTCAAAAAAAAGCCACTTCTAACTAGAAATGGCTTTTTTACAACTTAAATACGCATTTAGACTAACTCTGAAACTATTTTTCATGCCTCTTATGAAGCCTTTTTTGTAAATCTTTGAGTACTTCTTCTTTGAATTTTCTTTCAAGTACGATCAATTGTAAAACCTTTTTTGATGGTAGTACTTTCTTGAACTTTTCGATATACTCAGTATCCAAGGTTATTGAACGTTGTTTGTTGTCCAAATACTTTTTGATAAACTCATTTGCTTGGGCATCATCAAGTTCATCCATTTCTAAATGTCTTACACTTTCATTTTTCAATTGCTTTTTTGCCTTTGCATACTCATTATAAACAGGCCAAAAAACTTGTGCTTCTTCTGGAGTTAAATCTAGCTTATTGGTAAAAAAAGCAATTTTCTGAGCTTCGACTCTTTCACTGGAGGCTCTTTCATTTCTTCTATTTTCATGATCATGCTGTGCTTGCACGTTTATAAATGGCAAACTGAGCAGGATTAAAAATAAATATCTCATATATAAACTTGTTTTTAGTAAAGCCATGCAAGATCAATTTGATCTGCATCTTCAATTAAATAATCAATAAGAATTTCTTCATCTATACTTGTAAATGTGTTCTCACTTTCTGCAGAAAGTAAGATTTCCAAATCATCGTCGTTTAGGTCATATAATACATCAGAATCTTCTGCAAAATATTGTAGAATCTCATCAGAGTTAATCTCGCTATTCTTTACAGTTTTATTATTTCCGCTTAAAGCAAATATGGATACTGCAATCAATACGGAAGCTGCAAGACCTAATAATATTTTCTTAGTATTAAAAACTACATTATTCTTAGTTGGTGTAATCATGAAGTCATTGAAATAGTCAGCAGGAACACCAAATCCTTCTTCTTTTTTTGATCCAAAAAGGGTGGGGTATTGATCTTCAGCAAAGACTTCTTCTTCTACAAGTCTGTCCTTAAGTTTATCGCTGAACTTTCCGAAGTAATCCTCTGGTATATCTGGTATGTGTTTGTCGCTAGGAAATGACATCTATGCTTATAATATAATTTTCAATTTTTTTCACTGCATGGTGGTAGGATGCTTTCAAACTACCAATACTACTTTCAAGGACTTCAGCCATATCTTTGTAAGGCATTTCATCGTAGTACCTCATTACAAATACTTGTTTTTGTTTGGTGGGTAATTTTTCTATAGCCTCTTTCAATGCAATTTGTATTTGGTCTCCAGTAAAGTAAGGATCTTCTTTTACGTCTACCATTGCATTTCCAGTTATCTCTAATGTTCGTTTTCTTTTCTTGATAAACGAAATGGATTCATTAGACGCAATACGATACAACCAAGTATATAGCTTTGCCTCTTCTCTAAAGTTCTCTATATGTTTATAAACCTTAATAAAGACATTTTGTAAAACATCGTCTGCATCTGCATGAATCAAGACCATTCTTCGAATATGCCAATATAATGGTTCTTTATAAGCCTCAACCAAAGCCTGAAAGCCAAGCTCAAATTGGTCCTTATTCCGAATCATTGATAATATTTTTGAATCCTCTTTCTGCATTAATTGACTCTTTGACACGAACTATTGACGAAAGTTTAAGCCTACTTTGAATTTATTTGCATTTTTGCAGCTAAATAACAAGTATGCTAGCTAGAATAAGTGCCTTGATTTTAAAGTTATTAGGATTTTCCATTATTGGAGAATATCCGTATGATTTAAAGAAAGTTGTACTTATTGCAGGCCCGCACACATCTTATTGGGATTTTCCTTTGGGCCTTTTGATTAGGTCTGCGGAGAAAATAGATGTAAAATATGTAGGCAAAGCATCATTGTTTAAACCACCATTGGGTTGGATTATGAAACCATTGGGTGGTGTACCAGTAGACCGAAGTAAGCGAAATAACTTTGTTGATCAAGTGGTTGACATATATAAGAACCGAGAAGAATTTGCTGTGTTATTTGCACCGGAAGGGAGAAGAAAGAAAGTAGAAAAGTTTAAAACAGGGTTTTATTTCATAGCAAAAGGAGCAAATATTCCGATTTTACCTATTGTATTTGATATTGCTAATAAAGAAATAAGGTGGTTAGATTTGGTGTATCCAAGCGATGATGCTGCAAAAGATTTAGAAAAGATAGAATCATTATATAGAGGCGTAGTTGGTTTTATCTCTGAGAATAGTTTTACCTAATGGCAGCGACACATTCAAGCATATTATCTGATTGGAAGAAAGGAAAGTTTGATCCTATCTACTTGTTATATGGTGAAGAAGATTTTTTCATTGACGACTTGGTAACATTTGCCGAAAGGCAGATCCTAAATGAAGGCGAACAAGCTTTTAATCAGATTGTGCTTTATGGGAAAGAAATTGGTTATCAAAACATACTTGATAATGCTTACCAGTTTCCGATGATGGCCGAGCGCAGGGTTGTGATTGTGAAAGAATTTCAGGAAATGAGAGATGTTGATGGATTAAGTCCATATTTTGAAAATCCTGCCGAACAGACCGTTTTGATTCTTGCTTACAAGCACAAAAAATTTGATAAGCGAAAAAAAATATGGAAAACAGCTGTTGCTAAATCGACAAGCTTTGAATCAAAAAAAATATACGATAACAAAATACCTGTTTTTATCTCTAAGCAATTGAAAAGTATGGGTGTTGATATTGAGCCTCAAGCCTCTGATATGATGGCGACCTATCTAGGCAATGATCTTTCAAAAGTGATGAATGAGATTAATAAGTTATCCATCGTAAAAGAAAAAGGGAGTCTGGTAACCAAAGATGATGTGCACGAGCAAATTGGGATCAGTAAAGAGTTTAATGTATTTGAATTTCAGAAAGCTCTAGGTGCAAAAGACCAGTTGGCCTCATATAGAATTGCCAACTATTTTGGAGAAAACTCAAAGAAGGTAAACATTGTTCCAATACTTGGATCACTGATCGGTTTCTATCAGAAAATAGCAATTGCAAAAGTTAATCCACATGCTAAGTCTTCCGATCTAGCGCCATTGCTTGGTGTCTCTCCATACTTCGTACAGCAATATACGCAAGCGGCAAGAAATTATTCTGGCAATCAATTACGCAATGCCTTTAAAGTATTAAGAGAAATCGATTTGAAAAGTAAAGGTGTAGGGACTGTGTCCACGCCTCAAGGGCAATTGTTGAGAGAGCTCGTCTATGGATTGTTGAGATAATCTAAGCAAAGAATACTTGGATCTTATATTGGGTAATTCCATTTGCATTCAATAGAGTAAAATGCACTCCTTGAAATTGGGTATTTCTCTAAGTGTATTTTGTGTTCTGAAAAATACTATCGAGAACCAGTAAGCTGCCTCTGAATTTTCATTTGTGGGCAAAAAAAAACCTACTCACTTCTGAGCAGGTTTATTTTTTTGAATAATTTTCAACACCCTTTGATAATAAGACATGAAAAAAGGGTGTAGCCCCTATGTAGAGGATTGATTTTTTCACATTTAATTTTTTGTATGTATAGTTGCCTGAAATCCAGGCTTGAATTTCATTGTTTCAATATGAGAATTTATTTAGTCTGAAAAATACTATCAGGAATCAGTAAGTTACCTCTGAATTTTCATTTGTGGGCAAAAAAAAACCTACTCACTTCTGAGCAGGTTTATTTTTTTGAATAATTTTCAACACCCTTTGATAATAAGACATGAAAAAAGGGTGTAGCCCCTATGTAGAGGAT
>CALFDU010000007.1 GCA_937950315.1 uncultured Saprospiraceae bacterium
GCTTTGTTTAGTCTCCACTGATTGGGGTGTGTATCTGAAAAGTATGCTGCCTCTGCAGAAACGTATTTTACATCACCATAGGTTTTTTCTCTTACCAATCTCTTCACCTCTTGGGTGTATGGTTCTGAGTGAAGTCGATAACCAACACTCAATTTCACATTGGCTGTGTTACAAGCATCTATGATTGCATCGCATTCTTTTACGGTAACTGCCATTGGTTTTTCACAGATCACATGCTTGCCAGCCTTTGCAGCACGAATAGAAAAATCAGCATGCATAGAGTTGGGTAAGACCACATAGACAATGTCTATATCATCATTGTCCTTGATGCTATCAAAGTTTTCATAGTTATAAACATTCTCCTTAGGGATATCGTACTTCTTCATCCACTTCTTTTCTTTGACAGGTGTTCCTGTTACAATTCCTGCCAGACGGCAGTATTCTGTTTCCATCAAGGAAGGAGCAAGTTCGTAAGTGCTATAGGTTCCCAAACCAACAAGCGCCACTCCCAGCTTTTTCTCTTTGGGTTTTTGTGCAGCACAGGCCAAAGAAACGTGACCAAGCAGAGCGGTACCCGCTGCCGCTTTAAGGATAGAATTGTTAAAACTTCTGCGATCTATTTTACTCATTGTGAATAGTATTAAAATTCAATGAACACTTAACTGTTCAATATATCGATTATTTTATTCAAAGCAGATTTGGCTTCCTGCATGACAGGAAGAAAAGGCCATATGTGTGGCATCCCATTTCCTACGATCAGTTCAACATCTACTTGGGCATTTTTCATTTTATCACCAGCTAGAAGCTCATCAGGAAACATGATATCGTTTTCTGCCATAAACAAAGTCGTCTGAGGGAATCCTTCAAAGCTTCCATTCAGAGGTGAAAGCATTTCGTTGTTCAGGGCAAGATTACCCGCGCACATTCGCTTGGCACTAAGGATGCCTGTGGTTGATAACATCGGATCTATTTCGTCAATTGGTGAAATATTTGGATTGGTCATGGAAGAATCCATGACAGGAGAAACCAAAATGATTCTTTTGGGCAGATCGAGTTTGTTTTTGACGAGACGTTGTGTCAGGCAGGTAATTAAGGTAGCACCCGCAGAATCTCCCATCAAGGATATGTTTTCCGAACGATGAATTTCCAATGCATGTTGATAAATCAAATCAATGTTATTGGATATTTCTTGAATTTGATGTTCAGGAGCTTTTGGATAATCACACATCCATACGGTATTGCCAGTCTTTTGTGAAATGGTTTTTATAACATCCCAGTGATGTTTGGCTGGACCACAAATAAATGCTCCTCCGTGCATCAAGATGATTAGCTTATTAGAATCTACATCTCCTTTTACTTCGGTAATCCTTGTTTTGTCGATCGTAAAAGACCTTACCTTCTCTTGCTTAAAAAATCTATCTGTAGGAAGATGTACATCCTCCTTTCTGATTTTCTTATAGTCAATTGGGTCTTTACTAAAGTCCTTTTTGATTCCTTTCAACTTAAGAACAAACATGGTGAGGTAATATGATAAGCTATATTTCAAATTTGCTAGGGTTTTCTTCTTTATGAAAGACAAATAATTTACATTCGATTAATCCATTAAATTAAGCTACAGGGATGTATAATTGTATTTAAAGGGACATTTTCTTATACTTAATTTCTCAATTCGAATTAATTGGTTGAAATTAATACCAAACTTAAAATTCATGATCATCAGATTTTTTCTTTCGTTTATTGTAGTGTTTTTTCCAATGATGTTATTTGCACACGGAAGTCATGGGAATGGAATCATGGCTGGTTTCACGCATCCGATTTTTGGTCTTGATCATGCGGTAACCATTGTGGGTATAGGAGCCCTTGCCTACTTTAAAAATAAGTCAAAGTGGTATTTGTTATTTCTTCCATTCCTAGGTGCGATGATTGTTGGCGGATTTTTAGGCATTGGAAATGAAGCCACTTTTGCAATTGAAAAGTTCATTGCATGCTCAGTATTAATTACTGGCTTATTCATTCTTGGTCATGATAAATTAAGTCCCATCTTGCTTTCTATAGTATTGGCGCTGTTTGGATTTGCACATGGCTATGCGCATGGAGCAGAAATGCCGGAGACTACGACAAGCCTACAATATGTTTCGGGTTATACTTTGGGAGCAATCTTGATGGCAACCATTGGAATGTTTTTCGCCAAGTTGCTATATAGCATTTCTGATAATGAGGAGAAGAATGTGAATTTATTGGGAGGAATAGTGATTGGTTGTGCTGTTATGATTTTATTGGGGTAGCACTTTGTTTTTGCGTTCGTGTAATAGTTCTTAAGCAGCTCAGTTGCCTAAACAAAACAGGATTTATTTACAACAATAGTTTAAAAAGGAATCGACAGTATATATTTTAAAGGTTGACACTTGTCCTTCTACTTCTTTTTCAAAAACTTTATTGACTTCTTTTTTCCGAGATGGATTAAATCTCTCAGCAACTGCAAAAAAATTGCTGATACCAAGTTGTTCAAAATATACTCTGACTTCATCTTCCTTTTTACCAACAAAGTCGTAATCTCTAAGGTCATACAAGACAGGAATATCTTCGTGTTCCTTATCATCAAATGCTAAATTCACTTGAATATTTTTGTAGGCAAACATTCTCGTATCTGGAGGTACATTTATAGCAGAAGTTGTTTCCTCTACGATTGCAGAATAACTATCACCATAAGGACAATCGCTAGGATCACAATAGTTAAGGTAATATATTTCGTCTAGGACAGGATCAATAAATGTCAGTTCTAGTTTTGGAGATGACTTATCTAAGTCAACTTGGCTATTTTCTAAACTATAAATTGAAGGACTTGTAAATCTCTCCTCAAGTCCCTTAAGCGTTTTCAAAGGAGTAACTATTAATAAATTGTCATCAAAAAACAAATGGTATCCATATACTCGATGGCCCTTATGCCATATTGAAATAAATTTACTGTTCTCTGAATCGACCCGATCAATTTTAAATTTTCTAAAAACATTGTATAGTTGTACCTCTACATACTCTCCTTCTATTTCAAAGAAATGAGGTGCAACAGAATCCCCCCGATTGATTTTAATATTATTTTCTTCATCGAAGGTAAATGAACGATTATCCGTCAGTGATGTATAGGTCCTTAAATTTTGTGCCTTTATCTCTTGCGCATAGCAACAAGATAAACTCAGTATAAGGAAGCAAAAAAATCTTATCATAAGTTTTTAAGTTGAACTTTTGAAACCATCCTTTCCCCATATCGTTTTTCTTCAAGTAGTCCATCTGGTTCTTCAGGAAGATCGACAACTTTTTCGAATGTCGGTTTCAAATGATTGCGGTCTACCTTAAATGTAATCAAAATGCATGAAAAAGGAGCCATCATTAGATGACTCCTTGGTTTTACTTTAATGATATCAATTAAACGTATTACCTATTCACATCATAAAATTCTTACACAATATTTAGAAACTAGATCTTAACGAATCTAAGTGTTCTTGTTTCGTGTTGAGTGTTTTTATACTTTAAGAAATAGACACCAGGCTCATAATCCTGAATACTTAGTTGTGTATCTCCTACCTTCATGTTCCCTCTTTTCAAATATTTGCCTTGAGCATCAATAATCTCATAATTGATTGCTTCATTAAAACTATTTTCAAGAGTAATGATTTCTGTAGCAGGATTTGGAAATAGCTCTATAGTATTTTCGTTTGATGAATGAGCATCATGTGCATTCAATCCAATTACTCCACCATCTTGAAAATTCCCACCGTCATCATCAATAGTCCAACAATCTGGTCCTGGAATCGTAACCGTCTGCGAACAAGTATTGTCTCTATTGTTGATTACCAAAGTTACGGGAGTAAAAACTGGTGGTAAGTCTAAGTTGGTAATACAATTACCAGGAATATTCATATCTGAAACCCAATACCCAGTATCATTAATATCCCAAATAGGTATGGTTCCATCTTCGGTATGTAAGCACAGACAAGCATGTGTTCCATCAAAACTACAACACCAATCTATAGTAAAAGGAAGTTCAGGACAATTGTCTTCACAAACAGGAACAGCCACATCAACGACAACACAGCAAGCTTGATTTTCACAACCACCGGTACGCCACTCACATAATGTTACTTGCAATGAGCTTGCCCCATCTGGTAAAGTAGATAGATTATAACAAGCTCCTGCAGTATCGTTTCCACCAATATCGCATACTTGATAAATTGAAGATGCTTCATCAGCCTGATTGACTCCATCAATAACAACACACAGTAATCCAGCTCTATCACAACTAAAACCTATCTCAGGTATATTAACATCAGGAATCCCAACACACGGTGCACAATCATCGAATTCAAGTATGGCCGGAATACTTGGATTAGCTGTACTTCCATCTTCACAGGTATATACGACAACTGCAGTAATAGATGCAATAACCCAATCCGGGTCTGTCGTAAAATCAAAATAAGAGTGTACCAAAGGGAAAATCTCATATGCTTCTTGAATGGATATACCACTACATAATTGAATATTAATGAGTATCGTTGCCGATTCTTGCGTGTTTTCTCCGTTAAAATCAATCCAGTTTAGTAGAAACTGATTTCCCGATTCTTGTACAAGGGTAACTATTTCTGGCGGAGTACAAGACGCCTGACTCGATTTAGGAATAAGGAAGAAACAACAAAGAAGTAAAAAACAATATTTTTTCATTGTATAGATTTTTAAGTTAAAAAATAACTGTACGTACAATTATAAATAACATAAATCCCTAAAAGGTAACTTTAAAAATGAAAACACACTATCGTAAGGTTACATCAAACTATTCTACTTAAAGTAAAAACCCAAATACTCCGGAGAATATTTGGGTTTCAAAACTTGTCATATTTGAATTATATTTTTTTCATCAAAGAATTTGCTTTTTGATAATAGTCGTGTTGTTTGTCCTCTAGAATTAAGGTTAAAGAAGACTTTAGTTTTTGAAAATCATCCATCTTCAAAAACGTCAAGGCCTTGTACCAGTCCACTTCATCTTGAATATTAAAATCACTACGGGCATCTAATGTTGAAAAAACAGTAAGCGCTTCATTAAAGTTTTTAATTTCCACATTGGATATGGCTACTGAAAAAAGAAGATCAGAAGATAATGATTCCTTATTGATTGATAACCCATTGTACTGATTGACCACTGCACCATAATCTCCTGATTGATAATCATCAATCAATGATTGAAAAACATTTTCATCCGAGCTACGTTCTCCTACTTCAAGTTGAAAGGGTTGATAGTAATCTGCAATCAAAACATCGGGTGTAGGTTTTGTTGCTACTTTTTGAAAAATAAAAAATGAGCTTACAATAACACCAATCAACAATATTAATCCTAGCCACTTAGGTTTAGCCAAGGATTTAGGTTTAGATTGAATTTCTATTTCTTTGTTAAAAAGTTCATCATGAATCTGATTCAACTCCATTTTCAACTCTCGTCGTCCCAAATGCTCTCCAATGTTCATAGTATGCTGTTCAAAGTTTAATTCTTGCATAATCTCTTGATTAGTTTCTGCTAGTTTTAGAAGTTCTTTCTTCTGCCCATCATCCAAGGTACCAGCAATGTATTCTTCAATTAATTTTTTAATACGATCTTCCATTCTTATGAGGTGAAAATGAATTTAAGTTGAGAATCGCCAATCAATGCACGTAATTTTTTAATACATCTTAGCTTTTTGTTTTTCGCTACTTGTTCATTTGCGTAGCCCATGATCTGAGCAATTTCTTTCATTTTCTTTTTTTCATAATAATATAATCGCAATACTTGTTGCGATTCTTGATCGACCTTGTTCAGTAATTGGGAATAATACTTAGTCAATTCATTTTGTTCTAATTTTTCCAAGCCATTTGAGTCTAGATCAACTTCTTCATAATCACTTTTGATCTGGACATATTTTCCTTTTTTTCTTAATCGGTTTAACCAAATATTTTTGGAAATCGAATACAAATACGTACGTAGTGCACATGAAAGTTTGAAATCTTTCCTTTGGCATTTTTCATACATAACTATAATGGCATCTTGAAAAATATCCTTAGCATCATTTTCTGATCCATTATTACTAACAATAAACTTTTTGACATACTCATAATTAGACGCATATATAGATCTAAGCGCACTATTGCGCGCTTTCTTGTCTACTGATCTAAGGTTATCAATTAATAATTTATCATTCATCATACATACTTCTATCCCGTTAATAACAATATAAAGACTTTGGTAACCAAAAAATTTAAATTATTTTAGAATAAAGTACTAATAGCTGACTAAAAATATAGTTTTTAAAAAAAGTCATCTTTTTTTGGTTACCTTTTTAAACTCAATGCAATTAATGGTTGAAGTAATGAATAGAATATATATAAATACGAGAAATTTTAAGTCATCCGCAAGGATGGTCTTTCTATTCATACTTCAGAATGCACCTTTCAAATTTATTTGAAGGGTGTACCTGAATTTTCCTGTATGAATAAAAATTAAGAACATGAAACACATCCTAAATTCTCTATTTTTACCTTTTACCTTTCTTTTATGCTCGACAATAAGTTTTGCTCAGCCAAAAACGCCTATTGTAAACAAACCTTTACATTCTAACAATGATAATATTCCGTGTGCTGGAGTAATTGAAGTAGAAATTGAATTGACCAACTTAGAGTTATTTGCTCCGTTTGGAGTTGGTTCTATTGATTTCTTACCTTCTGGATATCCAGAAATGTTTATCGAGCTCAATTATTTTGGTCAGACAACATATATTCCGGTTACAGAATTGACCTTTTCGCACGGCAACTTAATATCCGTTTGGTCATTTGTATATACGCACTATTATGATCTTTGTAATGAATGTGTTGACGGAGGTGTCACAGATAATTCAATAAGTCTTAAAATAGTAACACCAGTTAACAACGGTTATGAACTTTATCCAATCTGTAATTACACCTCAGAAAATGATATTTTTTCTTGTTTATATTTTCATCAATTATCATGTGTTCCTGGGTCTGACTGTCAATTAGGAGGCATGGGGGAAGTATTTGGGGGTAATTTTAATATCTGTACTAATCCACCAGGTCATCCTATCGAGATAGACAAAGGTGAAGGCGCATCGAATGGATCATGGGACAAAGATTTTGATAGCAAAGGCAATACAAACCTAAGTAATGAAATTTTTCAAGTAAACGCTTCTCCAAATCCATTCATTGATCTAGTTCAAATTTCTTCAAACAAAGATATTAACCGCGCATCTTTATATGACATTAATGGAAGAATTCTATTTCAGAATAACTACAATAATACCGATGACTACAATATCCAATTAAACACATTAGAAATTCCATCAGGAATCTTTTTCATAAAAATTGAATCGGAAGGAGAAATAGAAATGATAAAGATGATAAAATAAGTTCAACATATTGAGGACTTATACGATAGCGATAATATTTATGGTTCTTGTGCTTTCTACAAAAGCACAAGAACCATCTATTATTTTACCCACTTCTGAATACGAAATAAAAGGCAATACTGCATTTAACAACACAAAACTAAAGCAGGCTGCTTATTATTATCAACTAGCCTCTAATGAATATTTAGAACAAGAAAGATTTGAAGATTATGTCAAAGTAAATAATTACCGAAATTATTTATTCTATGAATTTGATCAAATTGATTCATTTGAAATAAATGCAGTATCTACTTATGAAGTAGCCAAAAAACATTTATCTCCAAATAATCCGCAATTCAGTTCAGTAATCTCCCAATTAAGTACATACTATTTTACAAAGTGCGATTACGTAAAATCTCATGAAATAAATTTCGAATTATTAAAAGAAGCCAAAAATTCAGATGCAGCAACAATAGCTACTTATTATTCAAATATAGGTAATGGGTACAAACTCTTAGGAGATGAAAAAAGTGCTTTACAATATTTATTGCTCGCGGAAAAAACACTTGCTCAGGACGAAAGTAATCCAGAGTTTAAGTATAAAATAAATCAATCAATTGCACATATCTATCGAAGTCAAAAGAAATATGAAGAAGCAAAAGAGCTATATCTCGAAGCCAAGAAAATAGTCTACAAAAACAACTTAGACTATCTAAAGTGTGCAAGCAATCTTTGGTTAGCAGAAATAGAAGCACTGACAAATAATTACAATACCTCTATTACTCTGTTAAATGAGGCAAAAAAAGTAGATCCGAGAGACACACTTTCTAGAATAAGGATATTTGAAACACAAGAATTCATTTTTGATTTGCAAGGAAGTCATCAACTTGCATTGAATGCTATTTCTAAAGCACAAGTGCTAGCCGAAGATTCTGGCAAAAGGATGATAAACTTACTGCAAATCAATCGATTGTTAAACCTTGCTAAATCAAACCAAAAATTAGGAAAAATAGATCAAGCTTTGGAAGCTATTCAAAAAGGACTACAACTTTTTACATTAGAAGATAATTCTGATGTGGGTTTGAAAATATATCATAATCCTCCACTAGAAAACTTCTATAATGCCTTTTCTGGATTTCAACTATTAAATAATAAAACTGCTTTACTGCTTGAAAAATATAAAATCACAGAGAACAGAGAGATCCTTGAAGAGACTTTAAACACAGGACTACTTGCCATAGAATTAAACAGTGCCGTTCGTAAGAATATATTAAGTGAGGAATCCAAGGTCGAACTTAGTGCCAACAGCAAATTGGTATTACAAAACACTTTCGAAGCTTGTTATATTTTATATTCTCTGACTGATGACAAATTGTATCAAAAGATATTGTTTGAAATAGCCGAAAGAGGAAAAGCGAGTCTGATGCTTGAAAAATTCCTTTACAACACAGCCAATCAAAACAGCATCATACCTGACAGCATTATTGCGATTGAAAAAAACATACAATCTCAATTAACCTATTTAAAAAAGGAAGTTTTCAGGAATAATGGAAAGGAGAAAAAACTACAAACACTAAATAATGAAATAGCTACATTGAACAAGGAGTTTGATGTATTGATTAAGGACCTAGAAAAAAATTACCCTTTATACTATCAAATAAAATTCAACACCTCTCCTATTGAGATTGAAGCACTACAAAAGCAGTTAGCATCTGACAACAAAAATATGCTAATCTATTTTGAAGGGATAGATCATTACTATGGCTTGATGATACAGGGAGAAAGTGTTCAAATTAAAAAGCTATTAAAAATTGAAGACGTCATCAAAGCCAATGATGCTTTTCAAATTGCATTACAACGAAAAGAGAAACCCGAAAGTGCAAAAGAAGAATTTAATACATTTACTGAGAAGGGATTGATGTTGTACAAAAAAATGGTGCAACCACTTGTCAAAAAAGAAAACAAAAATCCTTTGATCATAATTCCTGATGGCGTTTTAGCATTTATGCCTTTTGAAACACTCATCATGACTAAACCCAAAGGCCTTGGTTATTCTCTAGACAAATTAGATTATGTCTTTGAAAACAATGCCATTTCATATGATTATTCTGCCACCTTCTATCATATTAATTCGAATAAAGAGGTAACCAAAGAAGACGTAAGTTTTGTCGGATTTGCTCCCAGTTTTGAAAATACAGAATCGTTTGTCGGAGGGCCTGAAAGAATGAAAAACTTAACATGTAGTGTTCAAGAAATCGATCAATTGGTTGACTTAACTCATGGCACAGCATTCATCAATAATCAAGCAACAAGTAATACCTTAGTAGAAGAAATAAACCAATATGACATTGTGCATCTTGCTACACACGCATTCATAGATAACAGTGAAAAACAAAATCATCAGGTTTACTTCTCTGACAAAACACTCTCATCAATAGAAATAGAAGGTATGACTCTTGACAACGAACTTGTAGTTCTGAGTGCATGTAATACTGGTCAAGGAAAATTACGAGATGGCGAAGGAGTCTTCAGCCTTGCACGGGGTTTTCTTAATGCAGGATGCAAAAGTGTACTTATGAGTTTGTGGCCAGTGGGTGATTGCTCGACCGCAGAGATCATGCAACTCTTTTATAAAAACATGAAAGATGGATATGATAAAGACGAATCATTAAGGCTCGCCAAAATAGAATACTTAAAGAATTCACCTAAGCTAAAGCAGCATCCATCCTATTGGTCTCCATTCTTAGCCTATGGCAACATGGATTCTTTGACGCTTCCAAAGAAAAACTTTCGACTGCCGGTGGTTATTTTGTCAGCAAGCTTGCTATTGGCTTTAGCCATTTATTTTAGTAGACAAAAGACCAATTAACCAACTGCTAGATCAATACCAATAATTCACTTTCAATACCAAAGCTCTGTTGTTGGTCTGAATATCTCTTCTGCTCGCCACACCATTAAATACATCATAATTATCCACAAATACCAAAAAGACATCTGACATCGGAGCAAATCTCCATTGCAGTCTTGAGTTGATTCCCATAAATTCATTTTGATCAACAAATTGAAAAAGGGTTGTCCAAAGGAGATTACGATTAAACCCAATTTCGAGTTTACCAAGAAATGCTGTAATAACTTCACTACCAAACTGGTCTGGGAAGTCTAGTTTATTCCATTGATAACCAAACCCCAAATTACCCCATGGTTGTATCCTAAAGTTTATATCTGTATCAGCTTGATGCAAGTTTCCATTGTAAAATTGACCCGTCTGCCCTCCTACTCCAAAGTTTACCAACTTACGTTCGTCCGAAGAGTATGAAGCAGAAATATTACTAAACACATAACGATCTGCAGGCAATGGTTCTCCTTGAGATACAAAGCTAAAAGGAAACAAAAGGTCAACATCATTTCGTGTGACCCCTATTTGAAATTCAGAGGTATTTCTAAATGCTACTGAGTAATTAAACTCATTAAACAATTCATTAAAACTCCAATCAGGATTGGTATAATACACGGTGGTAAATCCTACATTATGTCTAGTAATTTTTCCTTCTTTTGGTCGAATACGATAAACAAAAGAGGCAATATTATCATTAAAGCCCACACGAATTGATGTATCACGCTCTGCGTCGTAATTTTCAATACGTTGAACAAAACCCATATCAGCAAAATAGTTTTCCTGAACCGTAGCACTTGCTACCACGATTTCCCAAGAAGGATCTGTATAAGCAATTCCATAGGTATAAAATCCAGTTTTATTACTTACATCGGGTTTGAATGAATGGTGCATGCTTCCCCATGCTGAAATTTTTCCGTCATCACTCAGGTACCCCAAATCCAAACTAGTATTTCTACCGAAGTCGGCATCAATGGGTTTGCTTCCCTCAAATCCTTGTCTATTCAGAAACAAAGCTCTTACGTATGAACGTCCAAAATTCTTCTGCGCACTGACTGCACTTTGATTTTGTGCCGCTGAATTTTCACTATTCAATGAATGAATGTTCATGACTCCAAGACGAGTCGTATTATTCAAGTTTCCAGTCAATCGAGCTCCATACAAAATAGGTACAGCCTGACGTTCACTATCCAAACCGATTCTTCTAGAAAAGAATGGCCTTACCGCAGTATATCCAAAATCATTAAACAGATCTCCATTTTCCAAAAAAAAAGTTCTCTTCTCGGGAAGAAAAATATTAAATCGTGTCAAGTTGGTTACCAACTCATCTACTTCAATCTGAGAAAAGTCCGGATTAAATGTTAAGTCCAAGTTTAATGTAGGTGTAACTGAAACTCGTGCATCCAAACCTGCATTGGCTGAAAGTGCAACATCTTCTCCTACAAGCTTATTCACTGACCCAGTCACATAGGGAATGATATTAAAATTCCCTTTTTTAGGCGTTGGTGCTTTGTCAAAAACCAAGGCTCCTGCAAAAGCAACATCTGGCGGCCAAAAAGATTCCGGAACCGCCGTCCAGTTATGAAACTCATTTTCATTGATGTGGTTGCGCACAAAGTTCATCCCCCACTCTGTTTCATTTGGACTAAATCGCAAAATCCTAAATGGGATTGCCATCTCCATCGACCAATATTCATCTGTCACCTGCACTTCGCTATACCATTTATTACTCCAGTCGCTATTGATATCATCCAGTGAACGAAGCGCATCCCATTGCTGGCCTGCAGCACTCGTTCCAAACAAAAATCCATTGGTACGAGTATTTAAAGGATCAAGTACAATCGCAATACCGTCATTGTCCCAATATTCATCTCGCTTTAATGATTGAATAATAATATCTTCTTTCTGAAAGCACTTAGCCGCAACATACAGGTTGTCTTTGTCATAGGTCAACATAACCTCTGTACGAGGATCAGCACCTTCCGCAAAAAAGGGTACTTTTTGCCAGAAGTCAGAACCAATATTGGCAGACTGCCAGGCTGGATCATCTAGCACCCCATCAATAACTATCGGAGTTGGTGTCTCCGTTATTTCTAAGCGAAAAATCTTCTTAAAATCCTCAACTGCTGGTTGAGCAGATAAAGCGCCTATAAAAAAAATACATACTATCGTCAACTGCTGTTTCAAAACTTCTTTCCTTTAGACTACAAAGTTACGATTGATCTGAGTATTTTATAGTTTGCACTTGTTAATAAGATGGTAATTTGGTCTTCGTGAAGATTCCACTTTTTACACCTATTTGTTAAAACTTTCGCTTCCAGCTTAATACAGGAATCAAGCCCAATTGTTGCTGAAGTACGCGTTCTTGTAATAACTCATCAAAGAAATAAAAAGCATCATTCCTACGATTCAAGATATTCTGTATATCGAGTGATAGCACAGAATTTTTAAACTCATATTGGACCCTTCCATCCAAACGATGATAAGGTTTCAATTGAACTGGATTGGCAATATCAAAAAAGTCGAAGGCTCCACCTCTAAGATGAAAAGCAAGATTGACTGCCAAGCGTTTGGCTTTGTCAAGTTCCCATGACTTAGAAAAATTAACATTGCTGATATACCTGAATCTGTTTGTAGGAGGTAATTCATTTGCAAGATTAACTGGCACTAGGCCTCCTGCAAATGCATCTTGCCTAAATTCAAAAAAAGTAAAGTTTGCATTGATATAAAAATCGTTTTCCAACAGATGATCATACATCAACTCTACACCATAATTGTGAGCAAATCCAACATTGAAATTTTCAAACTCTCTGTTTGAAGGAATCTGTAATAAAACAGAATAACCTTCCTCATTAACAGGTAGATCGTCGAAGTAATGATAAAATAAACGGAACAAAACTTTCTGGTTTGTATTGAATTCTTTCTTGTAGGTTAAGGAATTATTCAATGCTTTACTTCTTGCCAAAGTTAAATTTTGACCAATGACTGGTTCTGCTCCTAAGGTCTCCGAATTTTGTTCCTGAGAACTATATGAAATTCCAAACTCTAGACTAGAAGCATTGAATTGTCTTGTCGCTAAGAGCGAGAATTCAGGTGTTACATCTCCATGATTCAATTCAATCTGAGGACCTGCCTTTCCTGTAAATGAATAAAGGTCATTAAACCAAGTATAACGCAAAGACAAATTTGCTAAAGCACGCCAATCATCGAAAGCAATATTTGGATAAGATTGATTTACATCTGAGAAACTAGCATTAATAAGTACATCAAAATTGTCAATAACACCTATGTAAAAAGGTATTTGTCCAGCATACGAAATTTTATAGTTTGCAAATTCTGCTCTTGGAAATACATCAATGAAATCCGATGTTGATGTACGTGTATCCATCTTTTGAGAATACATCAAGGTATGCTTGTATCTATTTTTATCAAACACCAACCCAGAATAAAAAAAATACGAATTAAAATCAATATCGGTCAAGGCTTTCCCATTTTCAGCTTCTTCCAAAACATCCACCCCTCTAAATATATTGGAACTAAAACCACCGCCTGAAATGAAATCCAAGTCTTCGGTTAAGCTTGCCTGAAAAAATCCATCCGTAAAAGCAATCTGTTCTCCACCAAAGTCAACACCAAGTTGACCAAGCAATCCAACGGTGGAATATCTAACATGTGTCTTTACTGGAATCTTGCTTTTCTGAGATTGAAGGCTTAATTCTAAACCTAGCAGACCAAGCTTAAAAAAATTTTCAGTCTTAGATAAAAAGTCAAAATTGGCAACGCCGGCTAGCGTTGAAGGCATGTTTTCTGCGTGTGTATTTGCGTGAAAACCAAAAGTATTGATCACATCAAAAGGAATTCCCAAAACACCCCCTGCACTTTGGCTCGAAAGATCATTGAAGGTTCCTGCGTTGCTCGTGTGGTTGGGGTTGACTATCTCAGCTCCATGGATTGTCCATTTGGTGAAATCAGAAGGAAGACCATGATAAATAATTCCATTGGCTTGATCGTTGGCAGTAGAGATTCCAACATGTCTATACAATACTCTCGAGGGGTCATCAAAAGTCGCTGCAAGTTCTCTACTCTTGCGCGTCACATAAACACTATTGTGTTTGATTCTAAATTGACTTGATAATGGATGAGCTCCCAATACAAGTGTATCAGTCAAGTATTCCAAAGAATAACTTACCGTATCTGTCTGACCAAAGCATAAGCTTGAAGCAAATAGATACAATACCAAAGTACAAATAGAATAGTTCGTTTTAGGTTTTGTCATAGTTCATTAACGCAAAAAAAACTAAGATATTCCCAGGATGCTATCCAACAAATCTTGGTCTTTCTCGCCTCCTGCAAAATCATCGAAAGCTTTCTCGGTTACATTGATGATGTGTTTGTTTACAAAGTCTACTCCTTCTGCGGCACCCTGTTCAGGAGACTTAATACAGCACTCCCATTCCACGACTGCCCAGCCATCAAAACCATACTGAGATAACTTACTGAAGATCCCTGCAAAATCTACTTGACCATCTCCCAAAGACCTGAATCTTCCTGCTCGATTGGCCCAACTTTGGTATCCACTGTAGACACCTTGTCTTCCAGATGGATTGAACTCAGCATCTTTTACATGAAACATTTTGATGCGCTCGTGGTATATATCAATGTATGCCAAATAGTCCAATTGTTGTAATAAAAAATGACTTGGATCGTACAGCAAGCAAGCTCTTGGATGATTGTCAGCTGCTTCTAAAAACATTTCATACGTTGCCCCATCAAAGATGTCTTCTCCTGGATGTACTTCATAACAAGCATCAACACCACACTCATCAAAACTATCAAGGATAGGCTTCCACCTTTTGGCTAATTCTTTAAACCCTGCTTCTACCAAACCATCCGGTCTCTGAGGCCATGGATAAATCGTATGCCACATCAATGATCCAGAAAAAGTAGCGTGCGCATTGATTCCTAGATTTTGGCTTGCTTTTCCGGCATTGATTACTTGCTGGACAGCCCATTTGGTTCTTTCTTTTGGCTTTCCATGTACTTCCTTGGGAGCGAAGTTGTCAAACATCTTATCGTATGCTGGATTCACTGCTACTAATTGTCCTTGCAAGTGTGTAGACAATTCAGAAATCTCCAATCCATGCTCAGCAATCGTACCTTTTAGCTCATCGCAATAGGTTTTACTTTCTGCAGCCAGATTTAAATCAATCACTCGATCATCCCACGTAGGGAGCTGTACTGCTTTGTAGCCAAGATTGGCGACCCATTTACAAATAGAATCCAAAGAATTATAGGGAGCTTCATCTCCCATGAATTGCGCTAAAAATAAAGCAGGGCCTTTGATGGTTTTCATTTTCGATTGATTTTCTTGCTAAATATGTTGAAATCTTAGGTATGTATAAGATACCTCACAAAGTAAGGAGAAAATCAATCTTTTATACCCTGTTCAGTGACTAGAATTTTCCAACCCGCAGAAGAGGCTGCCACACTCAACATTTCGATGAGATCTTCTTTTTGTTCATCTGCCACTTTGAAGAGATCGCTTTCTTTGACAATGCCGGCAGCATAGTTCTTGGCTTTTTCATTGATCTCATTCAATTCTTCTTCTGAAAAATAATTGAAGGTCCCTTCTTGGATATCGTAATAATCTAGGTCATGATCAATGGCAAGTACATCCGCTGGACCCAGCGAATCAATGGTTATTGTACGAGTTGCTTCATCTATTGTGAACTTGGCTTTCTCAAAATCATATCCAACCAAAACTTTGGCATTTACTCTGACGAGAATTTTTTTACGGAATGGAGAAATGTCATAATATTGATAATCCTTGTAATCGTAAATTTCAGAAATTTCCCCTTCCGCAGCCACAAACTTGAAAACTTTTTGAATTCTCTCAAGCATGACGGATGAATTCTCTGATACTTGTGGAACACCCCACTGCTTCTTAAATCCAACGTACCATCCAATCAGGCCTGCAAGCAGAACAGCAACAAGAATGAGGATGATATTTTTAGTCTTATTCATTTACTTCAAATGGGTATTTAAGTCCTTCATAAGATGAAAGTACAGCTTTTACAGAACCAACTGATACTGGAGATTCGATAAGTAGTGGAATATTATTTCCATCATCACTTATGTAAATGTTCATAACTGCTTCTTCAGTAAATACATTTCCGGTTACAAGCGTCGGTTGAAATACTTTTACTGGATAGGTACCTAGTTCTTTAATTTTCTTTTTCTTGTCATATTCTTCATAAATCAAATTAAGATTGAAAAGCTCTTTGTCAAAGAATACATCCATCGGCAATTGATCCCCTGGAGTCAACAGACTGGTGTCAATGTTTCTTAAAAAATATACAATGCTTAATAAGTCGTGAGAGCAATGTTCAAGCGTAAAATTTCTTTCCTCTACTTTATTCCTCGTTCTACCAATATATTCCTTCACCATATACTCATCTTGGTAAAAGGAAATAGAGTCGAATCTAACATACTTTCCTTCTTCCACTTCTCGCTTAAAATGTGTGGGTAGAAGACTTGATGTATCTACTTTGCTTTCAAAGTAATCTCGTACTTTAAAATAGCGATCATATCGGTCATATGTTCTTCCATGACACACATAATGATATTGATCACCAGCCGCTTTCACCTCGAAGGTAACTGTACCTGCAGCAATCCACAGATAACCCCAATTATAGTAAATGGTATAGGTCAATTTTTCACCTGCCAGAAAATTTTCATTTTCAATAGTACATGGCATTTCCTTGTCGGATGAATAATGTTGCGCAGTGAGCACATTTGCCGAAAGGCTGAAAAATATCACTGTAATTAATGAATATAGACTAGTTGTTTTCAATTCCTATTGTTTCTAATAAGCGGATTTTCCAAAGAAGTATCATTCCAAAAAACGCAGGCAAGAGCAAATTAATTATCCAAAGTCCGTATGTCGATGCTAAAATTGAGATTTCATTAACATTAAACACTGAAAAAACCAAGATCGCTATCTCTCCGCGTGCTAACAAACTCAACATCGCTGGTAGTGGCAAACTTGACTGAATCAAATAAACAATGGCTACGCTTGCGAGTAAGGTCATTATATCTTGTTCGACGCCAAAGAAGCAAAGAAGTAATACATATTGAGCTAAAAAAACGATGTATCTAGCAAATGAAAGGACTAAAAGTGAAGAAAGCGACTTTTTAGGAAAGCGATACTGACTAAATGAACCCCAAGTCTTTAGCTTACTAAATAACTTTTCAAGTTTAAGAATTCGTTCAATCTGAGGAAAGAAAATCAGAAGCATTGATATACAAATAAGACTAATCAGTCCAGTTACGAGGATCGTATTTACTGAAAAATCAATGAAAAAGAGCTCACGCCTTATCAAGAAATAAACAGCCAGCAATCCACTCAACAAGATCACAAAATTAAGGGCAAGACTTGTATATAAATTGGCCTTTACTGACAACCAGTTTCTATCTGCAGGAACGGCAAGAAGTCTCCCAGCATACTCACCAATCCGTTGAGGTGAAATCATGCCCATTGTGACACCCATCATGACGGCTTTCGTAGATTTTTTTAAACCAATAGGATAAAAGGCATTTACAAGATTCTTCCATCTTACAATTTCAAAAAACCAGTTTACCAACATGAGTAAAAAAGCCAAAACCAGATATATAACATTTCCTGTCCTAACATGTGTAACAAACTCATCTCTTAAGGCTGAAAAATCATGGCGTATGAAAAGTTGCTGATAGACCGTATAGATCAAAAAGGAAGCAATAAGCAGCTTAAGAAGAACCGAGATGTATTTTTTTGACCCAGTCATTGAGTGCTATTGGTACAGAAATATAAATATATTAAAAATACCAATCATATATGTTTTATCTTTGAATCATACATGAGTTTGCCATATAAAATATTAGGAGTAGATCCCGGGACGAATATCATGGGATATGCTGTGATTGAAATCATTGACAACAATCCTAAGTTGGTAACCATGGGTGTTTTTCATTTAACCAAGTTTAAAGATCATCAAACCAAATTAAAGGAAATTTTTCTTCAACTTCAAGAAATCATAGAAACCTATCTTCCAAAGGAAATGGCGATTGAGGCACCTTTCTACGGAAAAAATGTGCAGTCTATGCTTAAGCTCGGAAGAGCACAAGGAGTATCGATGGCTGCGGCTATGACCATGGGACTTACCATTCAAGAATATGCGCCTAAGAAAATAAAACAATCCATTACTGGAAATGGAAATGCTTCAAAGGAACAGGTTGCTGCTATGCTGGCAAGTATGCTCAACATAAAGATTAGTCAAAAGTATTTTGATGCGACGGATGCCTTGGCAGCGGCCATGACTTATTATCATGCTTCCTCTTCTCCTCTTGCAGCAAAAGGTAAAACATATACAAATTGGAAACAATTTATGACGGATAATCCTGGAAGGATAAAGTAATAAATTGTTGTTTGCTTAATAGGTTAAATCCTTAGTCCTTATCAAATTCAAATTTTTTTCCTCTGGTGTTTTTATTGATAGCTTGAATTAATTTATTAATTTAGGTTACCCTAAAAAATACCACATGTCAACTATCCTTATACGCGGAGGAGGTCTTTCGAGTATGTCTGTAATCTATGGAATTAGGAATGGTGTATTTTCTGCATCGATGTCCGGTTATCAATCAAGATTAAATAACAGTAATACCTGTAAAAGTAAAGTGCTTATAAACAGTACAAATGGTTTTACTCCTCTGGCTAAAGAAAATACATTTAGTGCTTTTTCAGATTGGAATAAACTTGAGGTTAGGGTTCATTCAACGAATCTAATGTAATTCACATTTGGATGGAATTGAAAGGAATTATAGGTTTAATCAAGCATCCAACACATAGAAAAACAAGATGGAATCAGATAGTAAAATAGACTGGAAGGGAATTTTAGGTTTTAAACCAATGGTATTTAGGTTGGTTGGAATTGCTTGTGCAATCATTGCGTTTCGTGGTTTTCTTATTCCTAATAAATTTTTAGATGGAGGGATAACAGGAATTGCTCTTTTGGTTCATAAAATTTTTGAAATCCACATTTCCCCATTATTAATTATCCTTAATATTCCTTTCTTGATTCTCGGGTATTATAAGATGGGTAAAAACTTTGCGATAAATTCGAGCCTATCGATATTGCTTCTTGCGATTGGTCTATTTTTTATTGATATCCCTGCTGTAACTTCTGATAAATTCTTGATTGCCATCTTTGGTGGCATGTTTATTGGACTTGCTATTGGGTTTATCATCCGTAGTGGAGGTGTTATCGACGGACTTGAGGTTATTGTTGAATATACCAACTCCAAGTCGATATTCAGTAGTGGTGAAATCATCATGACGATCAATACGCTCATTTTCCTTACTGCGGCTTATAAGTTTGGTTTAGAAAAAGCAATGTATTCAATTATAACCTTTTATACGGCGCTACAAACCTATCATTATGTCATTGATGGATTCGAAGCGTATACAGCAATGACCATAGTTTCAAAGGATTTTGAAGAGGTCAAAAAGTTAATTGTGACAGAATATGGCAAAGCAATTTCTGTTTATAAGGGAGAAAGAGGTTATCTTCCTAGTAATTTTGATGTCAAACATGATTGTGACATCATTGTAGCGGTTGTTACGAGGCTTGAAATATTTCATTTAGAAAAGGCCATTTTGGCTGTTGACCCAAAAGCATTTATATACATTCAGAGTATAAAAGAAGTAAATGGAGGAATTATAAAGCGGGTAAAAAGTCACTAAGTATAAATCAAAATAGAACAATAGAGATTAATATTGAAGGAATATAACAACATAGAAAAAAGGGTGTTCAAGATTCTGGAGGATAAATTACCACCACATCTTTCCTATCATAGTGTGGATCACACCAAATATGTTATTGAGAAAACCGAATATATTGCCATCAAGGAAGGTGTATCTAAAAAGAATCGTTTCCTGCTAAAAATTGCAGCGCTTTTTCATGATACTGGTTTTATTAGTACTTACGATGGACACGAAAAAAAATCATGTTCTATTGCAAGGAGAGAACTAAAGAAACTTGATTTCAGTAAAAAAGATATAGATACCATATGTGGTATGATCATGGCCACTAAAATTCCCCAACAACCGAAGACTCCATTGGAAAACATTTTGGCTGATGCTGATTTAGAATACTTGGCTACCAACATGTTTTTAGAGACTGGCAATTTATTATACAAGGAACTTAAGCACTTCAATAAAAAGCTTACTTTAAAAAAGTGGAATAAAATTCAAGTTGCCTTCATATCTGAACACCAGTTCAAAACCAAGTATTGCCGACAATATAAGGAGAGGTGGAAGCAAAAAAACTTAGCATATATCAAGTCCTTATTATAAGCACTTTTAATCGCAAGAACTTCAATTTACAAAGCTGCAGTAATTGAAGCAGCTATCTTTTCAAATTCTTCTTTTTCCAGTTTCAATTTGGGTTTGGTTATACTCATATCTGAAGCTTCGGTAATAGGAATGAGATGTACATGAGCATGAGGCACTTCTAATCCAAACACGAGCACTCCCACTCGCTGACAAGGGACAACTTGCTCTATTGCATGTCCTACCTTCTTAGAAAATCTCATTAAGCCTTCGTATTGATCCTGTGGAAGATCAAAGATGTAATCCACTTCAAGCTTAGGAATTACCAAAGTGTGCCCTTTTGACATCGGGTTGATGTCAAGAAAAGCAAAATAGTTATCATCCTCTGCTATTTTGTAGCATGGAATAACGCCATTTATGATTTTCGTAAAAATGGATGCCATTAAATAGAGATGTCTTTGATCTCAAACTGAATGGTTCCTTTTGGAGTTTGTACCTCTGCAATTTCTCCTACTGCTTTACCAAGAAGGCCTTGACCGATTGGAGAATTTACTGAAATTTTCTTTTCTCTGATATTGGCCTCTGTTTCTGAGACCAACTCGTATTTGTATTCCTTCTTAGATGCGACATTGACGATTGTCACTTTTGCAAGAATCGTAACTTTACTTGTATCGATGTCATCAGTACTAATGATACGCGCATTGGCCATCGCTTTATCTAAGCCATTGATTTTAGCTTCAAGAAGACCTTGAGCATCTTTGGCTGCGTCATACTCAGCGTTTTCCGAAAGATCACCTTTCTCTCTTGCCTCTGCAATGGCAGCAGCTGCTTCACGGCGAGCGGTAGTTTTTAAGTAATCGAGTTCTGCTTTCAACTTGTCATAACCCTCTTGAGTCATATAACTATACCCAGACATAATTATGAATTTTTTGGTTAATAATACGAGACCTATTTAGCGCAAGAAAGACGTTTCCATCCGAGGATGAAAACGTCTTTTTATATTTTTTGGCTTTTTTGGTTCCCTTTATACTAGTAAAGGTAATTAAAAAGTCAATCTAATTCCAAAATTATGTGTACCTCTGAAAGGGCTAGTAGTTCTATATGCATAGTCTAGACCTAGCTTATTGGTTGATCCTTTCTTAAATGGCACATTGATTGAAGCACCTGCTGCTGCGCCTGTATAGACATTAGATGTAGGTGATCCAGCCGTTGATCCTATTTCATATTTGTATCCTCCTCTTAAAACGATAAGATCACCATAGTGAAGTTCAACTCCTCCACCAATTTGGTCTCTTGAGAACGCGTTTGACGTAAAGTTTGCCAAACCAGTTAAGTAAATATCATCTCTAAAATAGAAATCATAAGAGAATCCGATGTTTAGCACTGATGGCAGATCAAATTCTTCAGATCTTGAATCAATTCTAATTGGAAATTCTGCTTGTCCTTCTTGAGAAACAATTTCTCTAGAAAGACCTTCTCCAGAAAATCTCATTGGTGTACCAATGTTTCTTAAAGAGATTCCTAATTTAAAATTATCTCTTTCACCAGATACATATTGAACACCTGCATCAATGGCCATCCCGAAAGCTGTCAAATTTGGTAGTGTTTCTGAAATAAGTCTGGTTAAGATACCTACAGAAATTTTGTTTTCGTACGTATAAGAGTAACCCAATCCAAGGTTAACAAAACTTGGAGCAAAAAATCCATCTGTGCCTTCTGGTTGATCTTCTGTTGTGATAGCAATATCACCAAAATCAACGATCGCTAAGCTAAATCCGAAAGCACCATTTCCTTTTCCTCTCTGTGCGTATCCAATTGCATTGTGTTGAAGTGTTGAACCTTCATACAATCTTGTATTGGATAAAGATACTTCTCTTCCAGAAAGACGACCTATCCCTGCTGGATTGATCCTAAGAGCGTCGATACCAGAAACAAATGATGTTGTCATTGAGTGAAGTCCTGAACTTGTAGCCCAAGGGTTCAACAACAATTCACCTGCACCAGCTTCACCTTGACGATCTGGGTTTCCTGCAAAACTGATCGTAGCGATTGCTGCTGTAAATAATATTGTGTATAAAATTCTTTTCATTTTATTGGTTTTATTGGGGAGCAATAAATTGCTCCCCAAATTTTTTATTTTTTATAATCCTGATGCGTCAAACTTTCTGTTCACTCCAAACCACTTCAGGGTTTTCTCTGCTCCCAATGTTGGTGCTTCAATGTGGATCAAATAAACTCCACTCGCGATTGGAATACCAGTACTGTTGTTCAAATCCCAAACAAGGTCAGGATTGGTTTGAGTTCTGCTTGTTCCTGGATTAGAACCACCTTTGTTACTAATCATTTCTTGTCTTCTAAACTGTCTGATAAATTTACCATCAATTGAAAAGATTGAAACGATAGCTTCATCTGGTAAGTTTGTAATCTTCACTGCTTTTGAAGTTTGTGAGATTTCGTACTGAGAAAATCCGTAATATGGATTTGGTACAATATTAACATCTGCCAAAACATCTTCTACATCTGCTGATACAATTTCTGTAGGTTGCTTTCCTCTGATTTCAAACTCATATCTTGGATTGTTTCCTATTGGGTTACAACCTTCTGGAGCTAAAAGATCAAATTCTGACTGCTTACCATATCCATTGTCTGCTCTCAATTTAACTACCAAGTCATTTGGAATTGCACCTGCTTCATAAGAAGGTAAGTTTACACCATCTGGTAACAATGTCATTGAACACCATGTAACACCTGTGTAACCAAATACTTTAGAAATTGTACTTCCGCTTGAAATTTGCTGAGCAAACTTTTCACCTCCATCATATTTTTCTCTAGTTACATATACAACATGCTGTCCTCCTGCTATGTACAATCTTGGATCATTTTGTTGTTGTGCTTCAGGTACTTCTGCAATCAACTGGCTAGTTGGGTTGAACATCATATCTGCTCCGATAGGATTTCCTCCATCGATATATTCTACAAGGTCTTCTCCGTACACTGAATTTTCTCCAAAGAAGATATTCAGTCTTTCACCTGTTTCAACATCAACAGCATACCCTGGGAACCAACTCATTCCATTTCCTGTTCCATCAGGATTACCGTTTTTATCAACAGATGGAGCTGCTCTTAAATCGAGATTATCAACTCCGCCTTGTGGCTGTAAACCAAGGGTTGCATATACTGGACTTGCTTTTTCAACAACAGCACATCTTGACCATTTGTCCTTATCCGCAGTAAATACAACATCTACATTGTTCAAGCTTGAAAGATCAGCAAAGGTTCTTACAAATCCTTGTTGTGGCTCCCATGCTGGGGTCAAGTAGAAAGGAAAGTTTGGATCATCGTTTCTTCCATCCGCAAGAAGGAAAGGATACCAAGTTCTTTCACCAAGAGTTGAATACGTTGCATCTCTATCCAATGCATTATCAAATTCACCAGACGAAGTCTTCATGAAGTTGAATAATGGTGTCAAGAATGGTGGTAAATCAAATCCTGTTGCATCATCATTGATCGCTCCATACCACGCAACTTCTGATTCGTCTGCGTATTCACTAACTACACCGATTGCTCCATTTGCTCCAATATTATCTCCAGGTTCATCAGACTGTCCGATAGACAATGAGAATCCAAACTCTGGAAGCAATTGTTCATTGATTGTTTCAATGTTTTGTTCAGAGGAAATCACTTCACCCGTATCTTCATTGGTCAATACCCAAGTTGAAGATTTTGATAATCTACAATCTTCTTCTCCACCAATAAATTCAAGTGAGAAATTACCATCTTGAACATTGATAGGATCGTATATTTTTACTGAGATAGGTCCTGCTCCTTCTTCGTAAACAATTTCTCCGTCAAATGAACCATCCAAAATTTTATCATACATAGAATCTTCTAGGTCTAAGAAATTTCCTCCAACACCTACACCAGATACACGAGTGATAACAGCACCATCGCCATAAGCAGCATTCTGATTCTGGTATACAATAGGTCTAGGAACTACTGAATATGTACTAATATTTCTTCTTCCTTCCAAATATGGTGTTGATTGACCTAGTACATCAGATGATGGATCAAAGGTTTGATAATTATTGTATGCATAAGCAATCACCATAAAGTGATATTCTTTATGATTTATCAACCTAGGATCTTCAGAAGCAAATGCATCTTCAGTTACTCTAAATGTATGTTGAACACCTTCATCAGCACCATCAACTTCTCTAGTTGGAGTCCAAATCAATTGGCCATTTGCTGGATTAGGGTCAACTTGTGATGTCCAATTATAAATTTCATTTACACCATTCTTGATATCTGTCTGTATAACCAATCTAGCTTTTTCAACGTTATCCAACTCTTGAGGAGTCACTCCTGCATTGACCAATTGGAAAATTTTGTAACCTTCAAATTCATATCTAGCCAAAGAATCTGGAATTTCATCTGCAGCCAAGATATCTCTTTCAAAATATCCTTCGAATGCATTGTTACTAGCTACTGTATCGTTAGATAAAACCAAGATGATTTCTCTGTCCAAAGCGATCGGACAAACATCTGGTGCAGTAGGTCCATCAATGATATCAAAACAGTTATCAAATAAGGCTTGTGCTAAATCATCTGCTCTTTTCAATCTTGAGATATCTGGACATGGGTACGTTAAGTCCGGCACCCAAACAGCACCAATAATCAATTCGTTTTCAACACTTGGCTTCAATAATAGAGGACCAGAAGCTTGAAGTGTTCTTCTATCTCCGTTTCCTAAATCAACATTACACATGTTCCATCCCTCAGCATCATCTGGATCGTCTGGGAATACATATGGAATTCTATCTACAGAACCAGGGTTGAATCCTGTTCCACCAAATGTCATTGGTGTACCATCTAACCAAAGTGCTTGCAGGTAGTTGTAGTATTGGAAGTCAATCGATGGATCCACTGTGTTAGGATCTGGTGATCCAACAGCAGCGTTGTTGTAATACATAAATGATGACATTCCTAATTCAATACCGATGTCTGCATCCTGTCCAATATCAACTGGTTGAACACAAACTGTATCTCCTAACATAAAGCCTGATCCTTCAAAATCGTCTGCAGTGGTAAGAACGTGTTGTTCTCCAACCGCACAATCAACAATTGAGAAAGGACCAATAGGACCTCTAAAGTAATCTGTACCAATAATTGGCACGTTATCACAATATGTATTAACACCACCACAGTTACATCCTGTAGTACCATCTAATATATCTTCGTTATATGTATAAGCCAATGATCTTCCTACATCACAACCGATAAAATCATCATCAAAGCAACCCAAATCTGGATCAACCCACATTGCGAAGTAACAGTTCCTGATATCTTCTTCCGCTCTGTTCAATAGTTTGTATCTCTGGAATGTCATATCATTCACCTCATCATTCGTTGCATAAGCAAAGGCTTGCACCTGAACTTCCATTTGGATTTTCTCACCTCTTGTAATTCTGTGCTCCCCTCCTGAATCATTGTAAATCCAGAAAATCATTTGATCAGGAACCAACTCAACTGCTTCTTTTCTTGTTGATGGCTCACAACCTCTGATATCAATAATTGGGAAATCACCCGCACACGGGTTATAGTCTCCACTTAAATCTTCATCCCAGTATGAACCTAAGTTCTGTCCTTCAGGCAATGAAAAAGGAAATTTCTCTTCAAAGAAAGGGTTGTCCTTTCCTGGCCAGAATTTTACATTTTCAGGAATTGAGTCGCAATTAACTGGTATTCCTGTAATGATTGCTTGATCATAAATTTGTATTGCTTCAGCTAATTCCTCACCATTGATCGTAAAGAAACGATCCCAGTCATTACAAATTGGTAAATCAGTCAATCCAGTTTCTGGATCTAGAGGTCCGGAGAAATAATCTCCACCATTGGCTCCTCTATAATCTGAGGCAGCAATTTTCAAGTTTCCTGATGGATCTTCTCCACCAATCCAAACACCACCGGCAAAAATCGATGATACTTCTGGAATACCAGAACCAATTGGCGGCTTAGGTACGATGTATTTACCATCGGACAAATCCCACCAAACATCACCACCCGTCAAAAGTCTCGCTCTTACGTTGTTGATGTCCATATCTATCTGCGCAGTTGCTGGCAGACAATCTTCCCTAAAGTTCACTTCTTGCGTTTGAACGACTGGTTGCATCGATCTTTCGCGTGACTCTGGGTTTATGTGTCCAAAACTCATACTTGCTGAAGTACAGAGAATTGCGACAATTATATATTTGATAGATTTCATATCTATAAGTTTTCTATAATTAAAAATCAAAAACAATTCCTAAAAACATTCTTCTAGGTCTTGTATAATTCCCTGGCTGAAGAACTCTCCAAGTATATGTTGCTAAGAAACTGTCAACATTTCTACCTGTAGATTCAATCTGAGCCAATTGATCTAATCCGTTTGAAGAAACCAAATAACCATCAGTTTCTGCACTTCCTGATACGTTGAATACATTTACAATATTCCTTGTATTAAATAAATTCTCTGCTCTTAAGAAAACATTGAAGTTTAATCTTCTTGAATTTTCTTCTGTACCTAAACTGATATTAAACGACTTATCAATTCTTGCATCCGCATTAAGAATCCATGGTAATCTATCTTCATTAATGGTAATAAGTCCAAGTTGACCTAGTGGTTGATTTACCACTTCAAATCTTGAGTAAGGTCTTCCTGAAACACCTGTTAATAATAAGTTCAAACCAGTGTTTTCGAAAATATCGTATCCAGCAATTCTAGGTCCATTGTATTGTTTTCCATATGAAAATCTGTAATCCAATGAAGCTGTAAGTCTGTGTCTTTCGTCAAATGAAAGAGGAAACAATTCTCTAATGATACCTCTCTCGTTGATACCTCCTGATGAGTTGGCATCTGATCCTGAACCATCAGCAAACTGAAGTGTGTACGTAAAGTTCATTTGCAAGTTTCCTGTTCTTCTTAGGTCGTAGCCAAATGAAAATCCTTTTACCGTACCAAAGTCAAGATTACTAAACGTCTGGTAAGAGTTAAGTGGTGCAGGTAAGTTTGCATAAAATCTTCTCTGAATCATATCTCTAAGCTCTTTATAATAAGCTGAGATTTTGATTGCAGAAGAGTTTGTTAATTTAGATTGGAAACCAACCTCGTAGTCAATCGTTTTTTCTGGTCTTAGGTCAGGGTTGTTTGCTGGTGAACCCGCTGTTCCAAACCTTGCTGGATTTTCCATGTAGAAATAATCTAGCGCTGTTCCTCCTGTGTTAGATGGTGGTCTCTGAACCAATACATCATAATGTGCAAAGAATCCTGCATCATCAGATATTGGGAAAGAGAATGCAATTCTTGGCATTACATTTAATTGAGGAGTATAATCTTCAAATGAAATGTCTGGATCAAATCCTGCTTCCGTAATGTTTCTTCTTTGTTCGTCTCTTTCTTTGTAGTATGGGAAAACAAGTCCTCCTCCAAACAGTAAGTTTCCTCCACTTACTGAAGTACCATTTGGTAAGAACCATTGATCTCCGTCTCTGTATCCTACTACTTCTTCAGAATCGTCGCTTGCTACGTATACTTTATAATCATCATCAACTGAATTAGGTTGAGGTGTTCCTGTAGCTGCGTGGAAATTAGATGCTTCTTCAATTTCATACAATGAGTAAGGATCTTTTAATACGTTGGTGTTGGCATCGTAGTAATCCAATCTTACACCTGCTCTTACGATGATGTCTTTGTATTTAAATTTATCAGACAAGTATCCTGCAACATAAATTGGTTGCAATGGAGCCACGTTAAATATTCTCCTTCCGTTTGCATCTCTTTCAGAGAAGAAATCATCAAACTGTACTGTGTTAGGTAATTTATTACCTAGGTAATCGTATCCATAGTAACTTACTACGTTGAAGTTGTTCAACTCACTAGCAGAAAACATATCTATGCTTAACTCGTCAGGGTGAATTCCATCCACATTCACATACTCGTGCAGTGAGTTAGGCGTTGAAGCCAATTCTCTTACTTTCTCGAAAAATATGTTGTCTTCAAAATCTTCCGGCTGAATGCTCGTCTGGAATTGAGGGAATACAAATCCTGTGTTAGGATCAACAAAAGAATCGATCACTACATTGTTATCAACACCTAAGATGTGTTGGTTGGCATTTGATCTTGCAAGTTCCCAAATGTTTTCAGGAACAATTGACCATTCTCTTAAAAATCTTTGTTCGTATAGAAATCCAAATTGGATACTGTGTTTACCAGCTTCAGATCCACCTGGTAAAATATCAAATCCAGAATCTACATTTACTGTAAATCTATCTTCCTCATTCTTATAAAATCTGTTGTAAGGTCTTCCTACGTTGTAGTATAAATCCCAAACGTTGTTCAATGTTGTATTTTGAAATCCATTAACCAGGGCGTCCATTTCAGAATTAATTCTTGCTTGTGCTGGGTTAATAGTAAGGTCTGGAGTCTTTTCGCCCTCTTGTTCTTGGTATCCTTGATTAGCAAAGAACACACCAGGGAAAGGCTCAACAACAGGGCCATCCCATTGAACTGAATCAGAAACAACCGATGCTACTGGAACCCAGTTTCTTTCTTGGTTACCGTAGTATCCATATCTGAAAAAGTTGTCTCCGTGTCTGTTGTCTTCTGTTCCTTCAATTGTTTTTTCATATCCAGCTTGCAAAGTGTATGAAAAGTTCTTAAACAGTGAACTCGCAGCTTCTGCATCTTGGCCATCAGAGAATCCTTGTTTTCCGATTTTATGTCTAAATCTAAAGTTACCTCTATATCCACTTGTTTGATAGAATGGATTATTGGTCCAGTTAAACACTGCCCATCTTGAGTTGGATGCTCCATTAAGTGACGTATTGGTCGCTGGTGTAAATTGATTGTTACTATCAAAGTAAGAACCTGATAAAGTAAGATCAATGTTATCGCTCAATCTTGCATCTATTTTTGCAGACAAACTGTAATCAACATCGGTTTCATTCGGTCTTGCTTGAAGCACATCACCAACATCAGAAAGAACCAAGTTCTCAGCTGATGGAATTGGAGAGCCGCTTAAGCTTGAGATTGGGTTTGCTTCCAATGCTTGGATTAGTTCTTCGCTTGCACGATACACTCCTACTGCAGATGGGTCATCATCAGCGATAGAGGTATACTGCCCAAAAAGTCTAAATCCTAGGATTGAATTACCGTCTTTGTCCTTCAATAAAGGTCCACTAACATTTGCGGAAGCGAGGTTATAACCATAAGGATCTAAGAACTCAGAAGTCTCAAGTTCGATTCCTCCTGTAAATCTTTCAGAAGGACCTTTGGTTGTGATAGAAATGATACCTCCGGTTACGTCACCATATTTGGCATCAATACCACCAACAATCACTTGTAACTGATCAATCTCTGATTGAGGTACAAAGTTGTTGATGTTTCCACTCACTCTAATTCCATCAATGTAGAAGAACGTTCCATCAGATCTTGATCCTCTGACAGAAACAGCTCCACCATCAACGGTAGAAATACCTGCTGTAGTAGCAGCAATGGCTGTAATGTTTTTTGTTGGTAGCGTACGGATTTCATCGGCTGTTACCGTTCCACCAGAAGTAGTGTTATCAAAATCGATCAGAGGCTCCTTATAATCTACGATTACAGCAGTCTGAAGCGTAACTCCTTCTGAGATTGTAATATCTACTTTGTTAATTTGTCCAGCTTTGGCTACAACACCGGCTACACGTGTAGGTTGATACCCTACATAGCTCATTTCAATGTCGTAAGTCCCTGGATCAAGGCCTGAAAAGATGTAATTTCCATCTAAATCGGTTTCTGTCCCTGTAAGAAGGACATCGTTTTTGAAAAGCGCGACTGATCCAAAGAGAATAGGCTCTCCAGATCCTTGATCTGTAACCTTTCCTTCTATGGTAGTTTGTCCAAATCCAATAGCGCTAAACAATAAACAGATAATCACAAAAGTAATTCTGTGCATCATATTGATTTGTTTAAGTTGATTTTCGATACTTTTAAAGTCCTGCAATGTTACTAAATTTAAGAGGCCTGTCAAAATTTTTTACTATAGCATAGTCGGTATAGAGACATAGGGAAATCTCTAACAATCAAAGGCTTTTGCCACCTTATCTGCCATTACGTTTGCTATCTTTTGTAAGGACTCGGTTGTCCACCCGGCAATGTGGGGCGTAAATACTGTTTTTTTCAGCTTGAATAAACGGTCATATTGCTCTTGTTCGTCTTGGGAATAGGTTGATGTTTTCTCATTTTCGAAGACATCGAGGCATAAACCCCCAAGTTTTCCTTTTTTCATCGCTTCTATCAAGTCTGAAGTATTGGCCACTTTGCCTCGACAAGTGTTTATTATTATTACTCCATCCTTGCATCCTTCTATGAATTCTCTGTCAATCATATGTCTTGTTTCCTCCGTCAAGGGAACATGAAAACTAATGATATCGCACTGTTTCTGCAGTGATTCTAAACTTACAGACTCTATATTAGTAAGATGGGTTGGTCTTTTCAAAAGGTACTTGTCATAGTATAGTACTCGATGTGCCCATGGTGACAACTTTGCCGCTAGAGACTGTCCAGTGTTGCCCAAGCCGACAATACCAAAAATTTTGTTTTCCAACTCTACTCCTCGATTGGCCTCACGATTCCAAATTCCGCTTCTAATTTCCTTATCTGCCCTAATAATATTGTTGTTTAGGGCCAAAAGCATGGAAAAAACGTGTTCTGCAACCGCATTTCTGTTGCCCTCAGGTGTACTGATTACTTCTATCCCCTTCTTGGCTGCATGGGGAAGATTGATAATATCTAATCCAGAGCCTAATCTACCGATAAACTTCAGATTGGTGCCCAAATCGATCATTTCAGCAGTCATTTTGATCTTGGTATTGATGACAAGTCCGTGATACTGCCCAATAACGGCAGGCAAGTCAGCGTATTTGAAATCAGGGTCATAATCCACTTCGTGGCCCATTTCTTCAAATCTTTTCTTCAAATCCGGATGGACATAATTGGTAATAAGTATTTTCATCATAGCCCAAAAGTAAACAGGAGAAAACGAACTTTGAACGAGTTTCAAAAGATAGTTGGGATTGTTGAAATCTTATATTGTTAATATTTCTATTTGTGTAGAATAGAAACATATATTTGCCAAAACTTTTGAGAACGTAATGCCTAGAGATAATTCAATCAAGTCCGTCCTTATAATAGGTAGCGGCCCCATCATCATAGGTCAAGCCTGTGAGTTTGATTATTCCGGAACCCAAGCCTCTAGATCCCTTAGAGAAGAAGGAATTGAAGTAACATTAATAAATTCTAATCCAGCGACCATCATGACAGATCCTGTCACGGCGGACCACATCTATCTTTTGCCACTGACGGTAGAGAGCATAGAAAAAATACTGCAGGAAAGAGATATTGATGCTGTTTTGGCAACCATGGGGGGACAGACTGCTCTTAATCTTGCCATTGATGCAGGAAAAAGAGGAATCTGGGAAAAGTACAACGTCAAATTGATTGGTGTTGACTTGGATGCCATTGAATTGGCAGAAAACAGAGAAGAATTCAAAAAGTTTGTGGTTAATCTAGGCCTGAATGTAGCACCATCATTCATTGCCAATTCATTTTTGGAAGGAAAAGATGCTTCTCAGAAAATTGGTTTTCCATTGGTAATTAGACCTTCTTATACTTTGGGAGGAACCGGAGGTGGTTTTGTGATGGAGGAAAAAGACTTTGATGAAGCACTTAGACGAGGGCTTGATGCTTCTCCTACACACGAGGTTCTTGTTGAGAAGGCTGTTCTAGGATGGAAAGAATACGAATTAGAACTGTTGCGGGATGATAGAAACAATGTAGTTATTACATGTACTGTTGAAAATCTAGACCCAATGGGAATTCATACGGGTGACAGTATCACTGTAGCACCTGCCATGACATTGTCTGATAAAGCTTTTCAGCAAATGAGAAACGATGCCATTTTAATGATGCGCTCGTTAGGAAACTTTGCTGGTGGATGTAATGTACAGTTTGCATTGAATCCAGAAAACGAAGAATTGATCGCTATTGAAATCAATCCGCGTGTATCGAGATCTTCAGCATTGGCAAGTAAAGCAACGGGATATCCTATCGCAAAAATTGCAGCCAAACTTTCAATTGGTTACACCCTTGACGAATTAAAAAATCAAATCACAAAAACAACATCGGCATTCTTTGAGCCGACCTTGGATTATGTGATTGTAAAAATGCCTAGATGGAACTTTGAGAAGTTTTACGGAGCAGACAACAAGCTTGGTCTTCAGATGAAATCTGTCGGTGAGGTGATGGCCATAGGAAGAACTTTCCAAGAGGCATTGCAGAAAGCATGTCAGAGTCAGGAAAACGGAAGAGCAGGACTAGGTGCTGATAAGAAAGAATGGATCAAAACCGACGACATCCTTCAAAGGCTAGAAGCGGCAAGTGACGATAGAATCTATAGAGTACGTGACGCATTGAGACTAGGTGTTCCTGTTCGTACTGTTCAAAAGTTAACCAAAATTGACCCTTGGTATTTGAACCAGATCAAAGAATTGATCACCATGGAAGAAAAGTTGGGTCGTTATAACATTCCATTGGATATCCCTTATGAATTCTTCAAGGAATTAAAAGTAGCCGGATATTCGGATGCCCAGATCGCATGGGTCATGCGTGTAGATGAAGAAGCGGTTACCAAGCAAAGGAAGAAATTGGGTATCATCAGAAAATATAAAATGGTAGATACCTGTGCAGCCGAGTTTGAAGCACAGACGCCATATTTTTACTCTACGTTTGAAGAAGAAAACGAAAGTGTTGTTTCGGATAAAAAGAAAATCATTGTACTAGGTTCTGGACCTAATAGAATCGGACAAGGAATTGAGTTTGATTACTGCTGTGTACATGGAATTTTAGCGATCAAGGAAGCCGGTTACGAAGCCATCATGGTCAACTGTAATCCAGAAACGGTTTCTACCGATTTTGATATTGCTGATAAATTATACTTTGAGCCTGTTTACTGGGAGCACATTGAAGAGATCATTGATCTTGAAAAACCTGAAGGAATTATTGTACAATTGGGAGGACAGACGGCTTTAAAACTGGCAGAGAAATTCCATAAGAAAGGAATCAAGATTATCGGTACTTCTTTCAATAGCATGGACCTTGCTGAAGACCGTGGACGCTTTTCTGACTTATTAAAAGCAGAAGGGATTCCTTATCCGAGATATGGTGTAGGAAATGACATTGACAAAGCATTGGAAATTGCCAATGAGGTGACCTACCCTGTATTGGTAAGACCTTCTTACGTACTTGGTGGACAGAGAATGAGAATCGTCATCAACGACGACGAACTAGAAAGACACGTACTGAGTATATTCAAACACATGCCTGACAATCAGGTATTGATCGATCAGTTTTTGGAAAGAGCTAAAGAAGCCGAGATTGATGCTATCTGTGATGGAGAAAATGTACACATCATGGGTATCATGGAGCACATTGAGCCAGCGGGAATTCATTCCGGTGATAGTTCTGCGATGTTGCCTCCATATAGTCTTTCAGAAACATCCATCGAAAAGATGAAAGTATACACCAAGCAACTTGCTCTTGCTTTGGGTATCAAAGGACTGATCAATATTCAGTTTGCCATAAAAGACGACAACGTATATGTGATAGAGGCCAACCCAAGAGCTTCTAGAACAACTCCATTTATAGCAAAAGCATACCAAGTACCGTATCTTAACATTGCTACCAAAGTAATGCTAGGGGTCAATAAGTTGACCGACTTTGAAGTTGAGAAAAAACTAAAAGGATATGCGATCAAAGTACCTGTTTTCTCATTCGACAAATTCCCTGGTGTAGATAAGCAACTAGGACCAGAGATGAAAAGTACTGGAGAAGCGATTCAATTTATTGATGACCTTACGGATCCATTCTTCAGAAAACTGGACAGAGAAAGAAGCATGTACTTGACTAGATAACTTATGGTAATTTGTCTTTTCTTTGTTGCATAAATTAAATGAAATACAATGAGAGGACTTTTCTTTCTGTTGACACTGTTTTTGTTTGCGTCATGCAAGCAGGTTGATCCCGATTATCAGGTCAAATTGGACAATGCAGAATTTCTTCATGAATCGATGAAGAATTTGACGGATATCATTGTGCATGATATTTTCTCTCCTCCTGTTGCAAGTAGGGTTTATTCTTATCCGAGTATAGCAGCCTATGAAATATTTGCGCTAAGCGATAAAAACTATGCATCACTGGCTGGACAACTGACAGATCTAAAGGCAATCCCATCACCAGAAAATGATTACCACCCTACGATAGCGGCAGTACATGCCTTTAATATTGTCAGTAAACAATTGATTTTCTCTGAAGCTAAGATGGAGGAATTTCAAACTGCCCTTGATGAAAAAATACTAGCGATCAGTACACCTAAAAATCTTATTGAAAACTCAAAAACATACGGCGATCAGGTTGCCCAACATATTTTAGAATGGGCAGATAAAGACAACTACAAGCAAACCCGATCTTTTCCAAAGTACACAGTTACGGACAACGATGAAACGTGGAAGCCAACACCGCCTGCTTATATGGAGAGCATCGAACCACACTGGAGAGAAATACGACCTTATGTCATTCATTCTGCTGATCAATTTACACCAGAGCGCCCGACGAAATTTGACATGAAAAAAGGAAGTGCTTTTTATAAAGAAGTTGAGGAGGTATACAATGTTGGGAACAACATAAGTCAAGAAGAAAAAGTGATTGCCAGTTTTTGGGATTGTAATCCTTATGTGATGAATCAAAAAGGTCACGCGATGTATGCGACGAAAAAAATCACACCAGGTGGTCACTGGGTAGGCATCACAAGAATAGCTTGCCAAAAAGACAATGCTTCTGCGGCAAAATCAGCCAAAGCATATGCTTTGTGTTCGATTGCATTGATGGATGGTTTTATCAGTTGTTGGGATGAAAAATATCGATCAAATTTAATACGACCAGAAACCATCATCAATGAATATATAGATGAAAAATGGTTGCCTATACTTCAGACGCCACCCTTCCCAGAATACACCAGTGGACACTCTGTGATCAGCACAGCTGCAGCTGTTGCATTGACTTCTATTTTTGGAGAAAACTTTGCTTACACCGATGATGTGGAAGTGGAGTATGGATTACCAGAAAGAGATTTTGATTCGTTTTTAGATGCTTCGCAAGAGGCGGCAATCAGTCGATTGTATGGAGGAATTCATTATCGACCAGCGATTGACAATGGAGTTTCTCAGGGAAAAAAACTTGGGGAGTTTATTGTGTCGAATATCAAATTCTAGACCCAGACGTAATACACATCAGAGTCATTTCTTTTGATTCCTGTAACCTTAAAACCACCTTCTTGTGGTATTTCTTCGATCAAGTCAAAGGTGCCACATGCTGAACAAAGGCCTGTGAAAATCAGAGAGAAGTGAGCTACTTTTCCATGAGGAATATCTGTCCATTGTGGACAAAAACTAATATTGTCTGCATGTACCAATTCGCTCCGGTGGGCAGATCCAACATCATATAAATAAGTAGATGGCCAAATTCTGATCTTAGCACCCAACATATTACGAGCATCAAACAAGCAATGTACTATGACTTGTTTTTCTTCTTTGGTCAATGCCATAAGTTCAGTCAACAATTGCTTGTCGATCTCAACTTTCGGTTTTGTAATAATCGTAGACATATTCTGAGGGATTAATTTATTTGCAAATTAATATCTAAATGTAATTGACATTCTTTTTTAACTAAAATATAGCATCACCTAGGCGACAACTACTACAAGAAATACTGAAACAACAATCAACAAGGGATTATAAATACTGATTTATGATCACTTCGTACAATTCTTGTTTGCCGCTAATTTGTTCAATTTTTGCCTTGTGCCCAAGGCTAGAAAGTTTTTCTAAATTTAATTTTCCTTGTGCAAAAGCTTTTCCGTTTCCTTTTTCAAAACTACTGTACCTAGCCTTGCGTAACTTTTTATAATCAGAATTTTTCATGATCTCATCTGCCGTAATCAATGCCCTTGCAAAGGCATCCATTCCTCCGATGTGAGCAATAAAAATATCTTCGAGATCAGTAGAGTTTCTTCTTGTCTTGGCATCAAAGTTTATTCCACCACCCTTAAATCCTCCTACATCCAAAAACACCAACATCGCTTCCGTTAGTTCGTATAAGTCCATCGGGAACTGATCTGTATCCCAACCATTTTGATAATCGCCTCTATTGGCGTCTACAGAACCAAGTGCACCTGCATCACCGGCTACTTGCAATTCGTGTTGAAAAGTATGCAAGGCAAGTGTAGCATGATTGACTTCAATATTTAATTTAAAATCCTTCAACAAGTCATATTGTCTCAAGAAATTCAAAACAGTTGCCGCATCAAAATCATATTGATGCTTGGAGGGCTCCATTGGTTTTGGTTCGATAAAAAAGGTGCCTTTGAATCCATTTTTGCGGGCGTAGTCTTTGGCCATGTGCAGAAACTGAGCTAGGTTATCTATTTCTTTTTTCATGTTGGTATTCAGGAGAGACATATACCCTTCTCTTCCTCCCCAAAAAACATAGTTTTCACCTTTAAGCTTCATGGTCATATCAAGGGCATTCTTTACTTGTGCACCTGCATGAGCGACCACATTAAAATCGGGATTGGTGGCTGCGCCATTCATGTATCTTGGATGGCTAAACAAGTTGGCGGTTCCCCATAGAAGTTTGACTTTGTTCTTTCGCATTTTCTTCGCTACGTAATCGGTCACTTCATCGAGCCTTTTTCGCGATTCTTTTAATGTTGCTCCTTCATCGACCATATCCACATCGTGAAAACAGAAATACTCTAAGCCCAGCTTGCTCATAAATTCAAAAGCTGCATCGGCTTTGTCCTTTGCTCTTTGGATCGGGTCGCTGTGTGCATCCCAAGGAAAAACTTTTGTTCCAGGACCAAATGGATCTCCTCCAGTGTTGCACATCGTATGCCAATATGCCATGGCAAACTTGAAATGTTTCCGCATGGTTTTACCTGCTACTTTCTCGTCGGGATTATAATATCTAAAAGCCAAAGGATCTTTCGATCGTTTGCCTTTGAATTTGATTTTCTTGATTCCTTTGAAGTATTCCTTTTCACCTTTAGCTATGTTCATCTATCTCGTTTTATCATTTTAGAAGGATCGATAAATCCTACTTTACTCTAAAATAACAATATGTGTAAAAACTACACCATCAAAGCTATCTGATGTTGATAAAGTCAAAAAAAATTTGAAGAAAAAACAAAATCGCCTATCTTATTGGGGATAGGTAATCAACATTAAGGAGATTGTACTACGCAGCCATTGGCATCCAGTATTTGGAAGCAGTAGGTTACTCCACCAAATAAACCAAGAATTTCTACAGTTCCTAAGTTGGGAACTTCAAGACTTCCCACTGGTGTACCGTCTTCATCTGTCCAAGAGACACTAAACGGACCTGTACCTTCTGAGATGTCTAGTAAGGCAGATCCTGATCCATCATAACAATAGTCCGCTGTTTCTGGAGTTATGTTTGCTGCGATAGATTCGTTGACTGTGATTGTAACTTCGCTCGTGTCCTCGCAGCCATAGATGTCTGTGACTACAAGTTGGTAGGTCGTTGTCTCTGTCGGGAATGCCAAAGGCTCAGCCACTGTCGCATCAGACAATGTAGTTGCAGGACTCCACACAAAATCTCCATCACCGATTCCCATCAATTGAATGGTATCGCCTGCGCAGATTTCTAGATCGATACCAGCATCTGAGTTTCCTTCACAAAGACAATCAAGATCAATACGTACATTGTCAATGATCAACTTTTTACTTGATTGATTGTATCCAGATTCAATCGAAAATCGAATCGCAGCATCCGCTGAGATATAATCTGTGATGTCCAACCAAGGTTTTTGTACCCCAGTCAGAGCACCAATGTTGGAGAATACTGTATTCCAGCTTGTGCCATCGAATACTTCTACTACAAATACATCACCTCCTACAAGACTTCCCTCCGTACTATAATCAAAACTAAGTATGGCAGAACTGTGTCCACCGAGATCTACTTGTCTTTCAATCGATGGATCCGTATTGTTGGTATTTTGCATATGAAGAGTGCCTTCAGAATCCGATATCATGATGTCTCCGCTGATCGCAGAGTTGTTGTCGCCTGTTTCATCCCATCCAAAACTTGACCAATCAAGTGTTCCATCCGAACCAAAATATGAGAAGTTGTTGAACTCATGTAAGTAATAACAATTGGAAGTTTCTTCGCAGGCAAAAGCATAAACGATTACCTGATCCATCCCAGAACAACCATTGTTATCTGTTACGATAAGATCGTAGGCGCCTCCTTCTGTAACCGTAGGATTTTCATCAGCATAGGTAAAGCCATTAGGCCCTGACCAAGCATAAATATAAGGACCAGTGCCTCCAGAAACGTTTGGTGTCAAGATTCCAGATTCATCTGCGCAGAAACTTATGTTCATTCCAGCACTTACGTCGATGATATCTTCTTCAATAGTAACAGAACATACCTGCACACAACCGTTGGCATCCGTGATGCTTACAGCGTGAGTGCCACCTGAAAGATTGGTTGCTGTCTGGGTTGTTTCGCCATTCTCCCATTGGTAAGTATATGGTTGGACTCCACCGTGTGCAGAAATTGTAGCTGCACCCGGTGCCGAATCACAGTTAAAGTTTGTCGGTGTGGATGGATTGCATTCTGAACCACTGATAGCCAATAACAATTCATCTTGCGCCTGTCCTTCCAGGCCAACTCCAGTTACCTCAAAAGTAATGCTTGACAATGGAGTCGAGGCAAAAACAGCGATTGATCCAGCAGCACTTCCTTCAGCGGTTGATGCTGCAGCATCCGCTCCCATATCATGTTCAACATCATAAGATCTGAAGAAAGCATTGCCACTTACTTCTAGATCTGCAGTTCCAGATAATTTATACAAATCTACGCCAGGAGTAGTAATGGTCCATTGACTACTGTTGGATCTTGTTGTTGTGCCATTGGTCGCAAACTCACCCAATTTATCTACATGTAAAACTATATCTGAAATTGCATTATCAAATGTAAAAGTAAACGTCATGACTCCTTTATCATCTGTTGCCACATCAATATCGGTCATCGCATCTTCTGGTGCAGTATCCCAATTAGGCGTGATTGTCAGGGCAGGCGTTCCTGCTGCAGACTCAACAAACCATGTTGGATTGCTATTGGTAATTGATCCGTCAAGCGCAAATGTTGATACCGTTGTATTTGATTCATTGGTTACCGAAAGAGAGACATTGGTTGTTCCGATGGATGTTGTCCAAGGTCCGTTGTCAACTCCAGACCAAGATACGCTTGTGTTTCGTACACAACTATCTTGACTACATGTCAAAGGTGGAGGTCCAGGGACATTGAATCCTTGTGTTGAAACGCAACCGGAACCATCTTGTACTTGAAGTGTATAAAATCCTTGTGTCAGATTATTGAATACACCAGAACCATTTGTTCCTTCTCCGATCAAGGTATAGGTATATGGTGGCGTACCATTTGCGGAAGCGAGAATACGTCCATTGTCATCGCCAAAGCATGCTACAGGAACGATATCCGCATCAATCGAAAGAGAAAAATTACTGATGGTTAAGCTATCTGTTGTTGTACAATTATTATCATCCGTAACTACCAAAGCATACACACCTTCATCGCTTAACTCAACCGAAATTTGATCAGAAGCAAACCCATTTGGCCCCGACCAACTATACGTAAATGGACTCGTTCCTGCCTCCACAATTGGGTTAATTGTGCGTGAATCGCCAACACAAAAATCTAAATCAGTTCCCACATCTACCAAAGGAGGTAGTATGTTTTCTATTTCTGTCAACTCCATTTGGGAAGGACAATTTTCATTGGCATTTCTAACCCATAGGTCGTATGAGCCAAATGGAAGGTCTGTATAAGTGACATCCCCATCCGTGTCAGCTACAGCATCTTGCCAAGTAAATCCACCATCCAATGAAAACTCTATACTATCAATATCCACAACATCGTCAAATGAAATGGTAATCGTTCCATTGTCTAACCCACAGAACGCATCCGTGCTACTAATACCCTTAACAATTGGTACAGTCAGTACATATATTTCTGCTGTGATACTATTACTACAACCATTGGCATCAGTTACCGTGTATGTGATATCATGAGCACCAACTCCAGCAACAGGAGGATAAAAAGTTGATCCTATGACAGAAGTACCTGACCATTCACCTCCGGTAGGAAGCCCACCGAAAAGACCCACTGCCGCTTGATTGACACAGACGGTGTCTATCACCAATTCCAATTCTGTCAACGGAGGTTCAGAAACTTCTATCCATGCAGCTGCTTGGGCAATACATCCTCCAATATCAGAATATTCATATGTTATTGTGTGTGTACCTGGGCCAGCCGCAACCGGATCAAATATATTACCTGTTACACCAGTTCCTACGTAGGTTCCACCTTCAGGTGTGCCTCCAGACAACACATACGGTGAGTCCGTGTCACAAAAATCCTTCTGAGTAAGTTCGATATCAGCAATTGTAGAGAAGGTTCCTGTTACTAAAATATTGTCAATTCCAACTTCAACTTTTGATCCATTTCCTGCATCGCTGGCTCTCACATATAGATACACTGTTTTTCCTGCATGTGACGAAAGATCAGCGTTTAATAACGTCCATACAGCATCTCTATCTGTAGGGCTTCCTGTCTCATCTACAAGGGTTTGAAGGACAGAATTGTTACTCGCATCACGCAATTCTATAGTTAAGAAATCGGCGGCATCTCCATTGATAAAATGAGAAAAATACCAATACATCTCCAAGGTAACTTCGGTTGCCAAGTTCGGTAAATCAAAGTTTGATGACCTTGCAGTAGATGGTCCACCATCAAGATCTTGGGTATAATTTGTTGCATTTCCTGTGATCATACTCTGATCTCCTTCTTGCGGATTCAATTCCATTACCGTTAAGCCAGATTGTGTATATGGCGATGGTTCACCGATTATGAAATTACCATCTGTTGCGTTGTTTTGGATTGTCCAGAAGTTATCACCAATCGTGTTTTCAAAATCGGCAAAGAACAATTGGTTTTTGTATGTACATGCAGCAGAAGTTACATATACTGTCATCTGATCCGTAGACGCACAACCAAATTGATCAATAACGGTCAAGGTATACGTTGTGGTCGCGGTTGGATTTGCGGTTGGATTTAATACCGTAGGGTCGTCGAGTCCAGTAGCCGGTGACCAGATATACGTATTACCATCACCAGAACCTTGATTTTGTGTAGATTCACCTTGGTCAATCGTGGAATCTGGTCCGGCATCGGCGGTGGATCCACTGATGGTAATATCAATTGTTGAGGTAAATTCACAACCTTGCTCATTGGTTATCGTCACTGTATATGTCCCCACCATTTCGTCAGCAGCATCATTCAATACTGGGTTTTGTTCTGTGCTTGTAAATCCATCTGGACCAGTCCAATTCCATGTTACGCCTACAGTACTTTCTTCAGATAAGAAAATAGATTCACCATAACAGAAATGACTTTGGTTGGCACTTGCTTGCGCAAAATTTGGAACAGCAACCAATAAATCACAGATGGTGATTTCTGCATCGGCTGGTGAATCTCCTACACCATAAAATACATCCCAGTCACCATCGCAATCTTCATCGATAATACTAAGGTGCGAATCTTCAGAGAAGATAACACCATCAAATGGATTGGCAGAACCTGATCTTTCAACAAAAATTGGATTGGTAGGAGAACCAATGTTTTCAAAATACTGTACGGTTGAAATTTGGTTTCCAGAAAACAAATCGAGATCGCCATCACCATCCCAATCAATTAAAAATGGAGAAGATTCGTACTGGATCAATCCATTGCCTTCATCTGCACCATCAACCCGTAATCCATTAAATGGATTGGCTCCTCCTGTTCTTGCAACCAGGTTTGGCGTCATCTCATCTCCTATGTTTTCGTAGTATAGGAACCATCCTAGTTTTCCACCTACTACCGCATCATAATCGTCATCATTGTCTAAATCCGCCCAATAAATGGTTGGATCAGCGTAACCAATCCAAACACTACCATCTAGAGAACTAAAGTCAAAGCCTGCGATAGGATTGGCGGGGGTTCCACCGGTACCTGCTTGGGTAAAAATAGGATTTGTTTTAGTTCCAGTATTCCAGAAAAAGAATTTATTAAAAGCTTCGTTACCAACAATGGACATATCCTTGTCACCATCGTTGTCTAAATCGACAAGTCCGATGGTCATATCTAAAAAGTTTAGATTGGGCATGATGTCTTGGCCAGTTCCTGTCTGATCCGTATACGTTCCATCACCATTATTCTCAAAAAAGAAGAGCTGCTCATCACCACCACTCAACATATCTGCATCTCCGTCACAATCAATATCTACTGAGAACGGCTGTGGATCTGAAACCAAATTAAAGTTTTCAAATGGACTGCTTGTATCATCACAACCACATCCAGTAGTTATAAATTCTACATTATCAACACCCATACTTCCTCCTGAACTTGAACCCATATCGGCAACAAATCTCAACTGAAGGTCTGTGTTTAAGTATGCGAATAAATCAACTATTTGGGTTTCCCAAGTAAAGCCTTGATTTCCAGATTCTGACCATATGGTAGTCCAGTTGGTCCCATATTCATTGGTTGCTTGTAGAGATAATGAACCTCCATTAGCTAAATAATAATCAAAAGTAAACTGTGCACATGATTGATCCATTAAATCAAAACATGGGCTTCTAAAAATAGCAGTCTGACTGGTTGTATTATCTTCGTCGGCCATCATATACCATGTTCCTTGCGAAGCACTTGGACCACCTGCGATTGATCCGTTGTTTCTCAACCAATCGAAATCATCCTGTGTTTCCTGAGACCAAAGTCCTAGACCTGATTCAAAACTTTCTGTGTATGGGTAATCTCCATCCGTTATCGTACCAGCACAAGTTGTTTCTACAAACACTGTTACTTCATCGGTGTCAGTACATCCAAAAATATCTGTTACCTGAAGTGTATAAGTTGTTGTAACCGTCGGTGATGCAATAGGATCACTGATGTTTGTATTGTTAAGTCCTGTTGATGGAGACCAGATATAAAATGATCCACCTGCACCTGTCAGTTGTGTATTGTCGAATGCAGATATGGTTACGTCTGGTCCAGCATCTGCTGTAGGACCATCAATATTTTCAATAACTATTTGTCCTAAATCTGTTTCACAAGTACCGCCTTCATTTCTAACCATCAAGTTGTAAGTACCTGCACTTAAATTAGCATAAGTGATACCGCCAGACGCATCAGAAATAGGTGGTCTCCAGTTGGTCCCTCCATTAAGACTGAATTGTATCTGAGAAATATTTGCCTGATCTTGAAAAACAAAAGAAACAGAACCTGAACTAAGATTACAATGGTCATCGGTATAAGTGAACGTCACAGAAGGTGTAGGATCGACAACGATTTCATCAATTGCTTCTGCCTGACAACCATTACTATCTTGATACGAATATGTAATCGTGTAGCTTCCAGCTCCGACAGACAAAGGATTAAATACGTTACCTGTTACTCCAATACCCGAATACGTTCCTCCTGCCGGAGTACCGCCTGTCAATGCCACATTCACCTCGGTAGCACATAGGTTGTTGTTCTCAATTGATAATGAAGCGGGAGGAACATCATAAACAGTAAGCTCATCTGATAACGCTACTTCGCAGCCATTCGCATCAATAAAATTATAGTTAATAGTATGAGTACCTATACCTGCAACCACAGATAAGAAATCACCGTTAAACGGATTGACTCCTGGACCAGAATACAAACCTCCTAAAGGAGCATTACTTGACAATTCTATATCAAAACCAATACAAACACCATCAACATCTAATGCAAATGGTTCATCGTATGCTGGGAAGACTTCAAAGTCATCAGTCGCCGAGTCCGTACAGCCATTGGTGGTTACCGTATATGTGATCGTGTGTACACCCTCGCCAGCAAGACCAATATCAATGGTATTTCCTACCACGCCAGGACCAGAATAGGTCCCACCAAGTGGCCAACCGCCTGAAAGAATCACTGTATCTTCATCAGGACATGCTTCATCCGACAACAAATCTAAAGTTACATCAGGAAGAGGATTAACTGTAATCTGATCAAAAGCTTCATTGGTACAACCGTTGGCATCCGTAAAACTATAGCTAATAGAATGTATTCCTTCACCTGCAGTACTTGCGTCAAAATTATTTCCCGATACACCAGGACCTGACCAAACACCCCCTAAAGGAAATCCTCCGCTTAATAACAATGTGTTGTTATCAGCACAATCTACATCTTGTCCTAAAGTCAGATCAACAACAGTCTCTTGATACACCGTCAACTCATGGGTTGTTTCTATAGAACAACCATCATTACTCGTAAAACTATATACAACATCATGCGTTCCTACTCCAGCCAATGCGGAATCAAAAATTCCACCAACTACACCGGGGCCTGACCATATTCCACCTAAAGGTGAAGCTCCATCAAGTACAAAAGTTTCTCCAAAACAAAAAGCTGTTTGAGACAATGAAACTGTTACAGTTGGTAATGGATATACTACTATCTGATCTGATGCAAAAATATAACATTCAGAAATAGTGAATGTATAATTTATTGTGTGTGTTCCAGGACCCGCAATGCTTGCATCAAATTCATCTCCCACAACACCTGGACCAGTCCATTCTCCACCAGCTGGTTCTCCACCAGATAAGCTCAAGATCTCGCCTTCGCAGATTGTTTCTGCTGGTAAAATTAAGGTAGGATTAGGTAGATCAACAACGGATATGATATCTGTAGCTGTGTTTTCACAACCAAATTGATCAATATAAGCGTATACAATTTCATGATCTCCACTACCAGCAATCGTTGCATCAAAGTTTGTCCCCGATACTCCAGGGCCACTAAATGTTCCTCCTGATGGAGACATTCCATCAAGCATATGAACGGTCTCAGTAACACAAGCCAAATCATCTGTTAAATTCAATGTAACAGTAGGTAAGTCATGAACGGTAAATGGTTGTGTTGCCGAATCCATACATCCATCTGGACTTGTATAAGTATATGTCACTTCAAAAGTACCTGCACCAGAATCAAAAGTATTTAGTGAGTTATCAGAAATACCATTTCCTGAATACGTTCCTCCTGCGGGCAAGCCTCCTGAAAGAATTATATTGTTTTCTCCAAAACAAGCTTGGTTTATATCTAAATCAATTGTTACTAAAGGAGTCGGGAATACTTCTATTTCATCTGTAATTACGCTGACACACACTCCATCATCATATGTATAAGTAATGGTATGTACTCCAACACCTGCATCAGCAGGATTGAAATTATTTCCTATAACTCCTGGTCCTGAATACGTTCCACCTGCCGGATTCGCTTCAGAAAGTGTGATTGCTGATGCTTCTTGGCAAATTTGATTTTCTGTTAATTCAAAAGTAAGCTCTTTTGGGTTTGATACAACGATAATATCTGTTGCTTCTCCAACACAACCATTTGAATCTGTGTAACTGTAAGTAATTTCATGAGATCCAACACCAACACTACTTGCATCAAAATTTGTCCCTGTCACGCCTGGGCCACTAAATGTTCCTCCTGCCGGAGACATGCCATCCAGAGTATGGATCGTTTCTGTTATGCAAGCTTCATCATCTGAAAGATTTAATGCAACAGAAGGTAACGCATGGACAGTAAACAACTGCGTAGCAACGCCTGTACATCCATCAGAATTTGTATAAGTATAAGAAAATTCATGCACACCAATTCCAGAATCATAGGTGCTTAATGTAATACCTAAAATACCAGGGCCAGAATATGTTCCCCCGCTTGGGAATCCTCCTGAAATCGTAATTTTATCTTCACCATAACACGCTTCAATAACATTTAAATCTAAGGTTACTGTAGGTGTAGATAAAACCTCTATTTCATCTGAGATTTCATTAATACAACTTCCGTCATCATACGTATAGATAATTGTATGCAATCCTACACCTGCATCAGAAGGACTAAAAGAATTGGCCGTGACGCCCGGTCCAGAATAATTTCCTCCTGTAGGAGAAGCTTCCGTAAGTGCAAAGGCAGTTTCTTCTTGGCAAACTATATTATTTGTCAATTCAAAAGTAAGATCTGTTGTATTTGACACAACGATAAAATCTGAATCTTGATTAACACAGCCATTTGTATCAGAATAACTATAAGTCACTTCATAAGTACCTTCTCCTACACTACTTGCGTCAAAGTTTGTTCCATTCACTCCTATTCCAGAGTAAGATCCACCAGAAGGAGTCCCTTCATTTAATTCAAACATGTCACTTTGCACACAAAGGTTTGGATCTGCAAAAATCAATGTAACTGGAGGTAGATCATAAACTTCTATCTCTTCGGTAACTGAGTTTATACAATTGTTGGTACCTGTGAATTCATACCTTATGGTGTGAATTCCTGGGCCCGCCGATTGAGGATCAAACACATTTCCCGTTACTCCAGGTCCAGTATACATTCCACCCGATGGAGTTTCGCCCAGCAAGGTATACGGATCTTCATCGACACAAAATGTATACTTACCAATATTCATACTTACATCTGGTAAATTCAAAACTTCAATCTGTTGATCTAAAGAATTTTGGCAACCAAAGGCATCTGTATATGTGTAAGTAATAATATGCGTTCCTAATCCTGCATTCATTGGACTAAATAAATTTCCATTAACTGCTGTTCCGCTATAGGTTCCACCAATAGGAGTGCCTCCAGAAATCTCTATTGAAACAGAATTAAGACAAATTTCTTTTTGATTGATCTCAAAGGCAACTGAAGGTAATTCGTGGACAACAATTTCTTGAATCGCAGAATCTTCACAACCATTGCTATCGATAAATTCATATTGAATAGTATGTGTACCCAATCCCGCTAGACTTGCATTAAAATTGGTTCCTGTCACTCCAGGGCCAGAATATGTTCCTCCGATTGGAGTTCCACCGCTTAAAGCAAATATTGATTCGGATATACAATCATCTGTATTTGGTAAATCCAATTCGACTGATGGTAAATCATATATTTCAATTTGGTCTGTGGTTGTGTTGATACAGCCATTCCCGTCTTCGTAGGTATATACGATCGTATGAATTCCTTCTCCAGCAGTTAAAATATCAAAACTTGTTCCTGTTACTCCAGGTCCAGAATATGTTCCGCCTGATGGCATACCATCTGATAAATCGATGCTTGATGCTTCTATACAAGATTCATTGATTGGTAAATCCAAACTTACTGCAGTTACATCGTTTACAAAAATCTGATGTGTTCCTGTTTCTTCACAATTATTTGCATCTGAATAAGTATAAGTCAAAGTGTGTAATCCAAGACCAGCTACACTTGGACTAAACGTTGATCCATTCACTCCAGGACCGGAGTAAGTTCCTCCAGCAGGAGATCCTCCTGTCAAATTAATATCCATGCTATTTACACATACTTCAGATATTCCTAAATCAAATGTGACAACAGGAAGACCATATACTTCTATTTCTTGGCTCGCTGAATTAATACACCCGTTACCATCGGTTAATTCGTACTCAATAATATGTGTTCCTATGCCCGCTAGACCAGCATCAAAGTTGCTTCCTATTACACCTGGACCATTATAACTTCCTCCCATTGGTGTTCCTTCGCTTAAAGCAAATGTAGTTTCGGATACACAAAATTCTGTAGTTGAAAACACCAAATCAACGGTTGGTAAATCATAGATTTCAATTTGATCAGTAGCTGTGTCTGTACAACCGTTGCCATCTTCATAGGTATATGTGATCGTATGAATACCTACCCCGGCAGTAGAAATATCAAAACTTGTTCCTGTTACTCCAGGTCCGGAATATATTCCTCCAGATGGAGTTCCTCCAGATAATTCTATGCTTGAGGCATCAACACAAGATTCATTGATTGCCAAACTTAATTCGACGCTAGGCACATCATTTATATTTATGACTTGAGACGCACTATTGGTGCATCCATTGCCATCAGTATAAGTATAGCCAATAGTATGAACTCCTAATCCAGCAGCATTGACATCCAAAATATTCCCAATAACTCCATCAATAGAATATGTCCCACCTGACGGACTTCCACCCGAAAGTGTAACATTCATATCATCAATACAATATTCTAAATCTGGAATATTTAAAGTAACATTTGGTAATTGCTCAACATTGATTGTAGTACTTGCTGTACTTGTACAAGAATTGTTATCTGTAACAGTAACCGTATATATTGTCGTAATTAGTGGACTTACTGTTAAAGTATTCCCACTTGTCGTTGCACCGCCCCAATCAAAAGTAAATGGAGATGCCCCAGTTGCCGTTGGTGTAATATTGCTAGTTTCTCCATCACAAATATTTTCGTTTGGTACAGTAACAATTGGACCATTCAGTACTGTAACCTCTACTTCATCGGTTGCGATACATCCTGTACCGTCGGTCACAGTTACCGTATAAATAGTTGTACTTGTCGGTGATGCAGTTGGGTTCTGAACCGAAGTACTTGACAAACCAGCTGCAGGACTCCAATTAAATGAGAAAGAACCCGAACCATCTGGTGTCGAGGTCAGCCCTACCGAAGAACCTAAACAAATTGTCGCATCTGAACCTGCATCAATGAAACAACATTCCAATGGATGAAGGAACGATCCGGCGATTATCGTCCGAGTTGAATTTGATGGTGTAGTCCAATAGGTATGCAAATGGTCTCCTCCTCCCCCTTCTTTATGAAGCATCTCTATATAATAGTGCGCTCCGGCGTATAAATAAATTGCAGCGGATTCTTGTGAAGGATATTTATTAAATTCAGTTACATTGGACCATCCAGGAACTGATGCAATCACCGATTTATTATTTGGATCTCCATCGCTACTTAAATAAAGTTCCGATCTATCGTCTGAAGTAACTGTAAATGTATAATATCCTGTTTCTTGGGGTTCTAAGTAACCCCTTACCCTTGTACCATAATTTCCACCATAACCTATTGGTCCATTAAATGAGGTAAATACTCCTGACTCAGAAGGATTGTTTGGATAATTTGCATTGCTTGTAAGGTCTGAAATAGAAACACCGCTTATTCCCAACCATCTTTCATAGCTTATAGATCCAGCTTCACAATCACTACAATCTTCATCAATTGATCCATCGCCATCATCATCTATTCCATTGTTACAAACTTCATAAGCATAACTGGTCAAATCAAGTATTTCGATTTGATCAGTATCAATATTTTCACAGCCACTTGCATCAGTATATGAATACGTAATTGTATGTATGCCTTCTCCAGCTGTTGATAAATTTAAAGTATTTCCAGTTACACCATTTCCCGAATAGGTTCCACCTGCAGGTGATCCTCCATTCAAGGTTGGATTTGAGTCATCGATAAAATATTGAGTCTGTGGTAAACTTAAGTTTACAGCTTGTTGTGGAGCGCAACAATCTAAAGTAGAAAGAACGCTTCCAGGAATGATTGTATTTGTTGAACTAGAAGGTGTTGTCCAATATACTTGAAGGTGATCTCCCCCAATTCCTTCTTTATGAAGCATTTCTACATAATAATGAGCTCCTGCGTATAAATAAATTGCTGCGGATTCTTGTTCGGGGTATTTATCAAATTCTGTTACATAAGTCCATCCAGGGACAGATGCAACCAAGACTTTATTATTTGGATCTCCATCAGAACTAATATAAAATTCTGAACTGTCATCTGATGTAACAGTAAAGTCATACCATCCTGTTTCTGTAGGTTTTAGAAACCCCCTTACCCGTGTTCCAAAATTATTAGCAATATTATTTGGTCCTTGAAATAAAGAGAATTCACCAGAATGGCTTGGGTTATTTGGGTAATTTGGATGGTTGGTTAACGAAGAAACCAAAGTTCCGGTAATAGAGGACCATCTTTCATATGAGATAGAACCCGTAGGACAACTGTTACAGTGTTCATCAATACTTCCGTCACCATCATCATCGATATTGTTTCCACAGATTTCATCGGTGTTTCCACAAATGATGTTTGCAAACCATCCGGCCGCATTGACTGAAGCATTAGAAGAAAAAGTTACGTGAAGACAATCGTTGGTAGATACTATATTAGTCGGTACTGAAGTTCCACAGTAGGAACCTAATAAACTAGAACTTGTATTAAGTCCATCGTATATTTCCAGTACATCATTGCTGCAGCTACCTTGATTTTCTATATCAAAGGAGCTGAAGTCAAGCTCTATAGATTGTCCAGCATTTGAACAAAATGTTATTGAGAAATTCTCATTGTTGGAATAATTTGAATTTATCCCAGAATCATAAAATGTTCCTCCGCATGTATTTATGGTTGTCCCATTGGTAGTACCATTCAGTACATAGGTCTGGCCATTAACACTGCAGAAAGTGCTAAACAATAAAATCAGAGTGACAAGTCGCTTAATTTGACTAATCAATTAAATTGGTTTTAAGGTTTAGGGGTGTTGAAAACCAATCTAAAAACTTGATAATGGCTAGAAACTGCCATTAGACGACATATTAAATACAATTATAATACCAAAAGCACCCTAAAACTTTAGGACTATGGTATGAAAGAAGAGAAAATGAGAATGAACAACCGATTTATAGCAGTTTTCTAATCAGCACAGGAAGTATGTATAAATCAGAAATTAAGGCAGTTATTAAAGTAACTCCAATGAGTAAACCAATGGTTACGGAAGGTGGATGTATTGAGAACAATAGTATCATAAATCCAAAAAATAGAATAATCGTAGTAAAACAAATGGCCTTACATGTTTCTCGGAAAGTAATACGTAGTGCTTCATCTTTATCTTGGGTTTTTTGAAAAGCCATCCTATACTTACTTAGAAAGTGTATCGAATCATCAACAGCGATTCCAAAAATCAAAGCAAAAACAATAGAAATAACTGCCTCTAACTTAATTCCTGCATACCCCATTAACGCTGCTGCAAAAATCAAGGGTAATATGTTTGGTACCAAAGCGATGAACAACATTCTTACATTTCTGAACAGAAATCCCATCAGCAGACTAATGACAAGCAGACCTAATCCCAAACCAAGTGACAGGTTCTCCCGAATATATATGGCATTCTTATCAAAGATTAATCCTGTACCTGTACGCCTAATTTCCATCATTTCTTGGTCAATGTTGGCGTTGACATATTCATCGATTTCAAGCCCAACTTCACTGACTTTTGTTGCACCCAAATCTTTGATTCTTGTAGATATTCTAGTTTTATCGCCATCCTTACTTACAAGAGCTGAAATTAATTGACTTGGTACCTGCTTGATTAAGGGTTGATACTCATTAAAGGTTTTTTCATCGGATGGCATCACATAGGCTTCTTGTCGATTGGTATTGTACATCTGGTTGATGGACTTATAAATATCTGTAATACTAGAAACCGATTTAATAGAAGGAATCGTTCTTAAATATGTTTCAAGCATTGCCAACTTTTCTATCACTGCATAATCATCAACCGTGTAATCTCCTTTAAGCGTTACAGCAAACTCCAAGGGTCTAAAACCTGCCATTTCTTTTTCAAAAAACGCAAAGTCATCTGTTATTTTAGAGTTTCTTGGTAGATTGTTTTTGACATTATAATTGGTAGAAACTTTACTGATTCCTATGGCACTCAAAACTAAAAACACCAAGGTGGCAAAACCTATCAATTTGGGTTTTACTCTTGTAAATTCATTGATGGCCAACATTTTTTCTTCCCACCATCCATTGCCTCTCGTTTGTGTTAATAATTTCTCTTTGGGTATCAAAGAAAGAACAGAACACGTGAAAAGAATAACACAGACAAAGGCAAGCACAACTCCCATTGCAGAATTAACCCCAAAGTTTTGAATAGGTAATAAGCGAGAAGTCAAAAGACTTAAAAATCCAACAGCAGTAGTCATCGATGTAAGCAAAGTAGCCATTCCAATTTGTTTAACTGTAATCTTTATTGCTTCATCGTTGTCATGACCCTTCTTCAACTCATCGATGTATTTGGTCATGATGTGTATCACATCCGACGTACCCACAATCAACATCAAAACCGGATAAAAAGCTGCAATGGCATCAAGTTGTCTATCAAACAATACCAGTAAACCAAAGAACAACAATAAACCCAAGCCAATGGAAACAAAGGCAATCATAACTGGAACTGGTTTTCTAAAAATCAAAATCAACATGATCCCTACCAAAAATGCCCCGAGAATGGTAGCAACGACCACTTCTCTTTTTTGCATATCAGAAAGTTGCTGCTGGAAATATGCACGTCCAAGCAGGTGAGCATCTTCATAATTGTATTTCTTCAGGAGTACTTGTAAATCCTTGATCAACTCATAAGAAGCCTTAATAGATAAATGTTCTGTTGTCTTTAAAACAGAGACAAGTGCAGTTCCTTTTTCATTGATTAAGTTATAGACAAACCGCTCATCTGCTAATATTCTTTCCTTATCGACTTCCAGTGCTTCAGGATCATCTACATGCAATGCAGGTATCGGCATTATCCCAAAAGGAGTTTTTACTGGATATGAAAAATTGGAAAGAGAATTTACTTCATGTACGTGAGGCAAATCGGCATACTCTTTATTTAATTCGGCAAACCGTTTCAAAAAGGCGGTATCAAAAACTGTCGGATTGTTCTCTATAGCAACAAGTAAGAAATTATCATCAGACTCAAAGTCTTTGGTAAACTCAAGAAAAAATTCCAAATCTTCATCTCCCTGCGGAAAGAATTGTTCAAACTTGAATGAAAATTTCAAATTAGGTACGGCAAAGATGCTTGCTATGATAAGTAATACAAATAAACCTATCAGGTGTTTCCTATATTTTAAGAACTGGTCGATGATTATCTAGATTTTAAGATTTTTTGCTTGAAGTAATAACCAAACAAAAAGGTAGTAAAGAAGGAAAACATGGCATACACAATAGATGGTTTGGACATCTCTGTATTTGCTAAATATATACTTGTTACTAGTAATGCCAATGTTGTATTTTGTAAACCTACTTCTATGCTAATAGTTAAAGCGCGAAATTGTTCAATTTTTATCGCTTTTGATAAAAAATAACTTAAAAACATTGCACTAAAATGAATTAGCAGTAAAATAGGCATTATGCCCAAAATCTCTTGTGTTTGTAGACCAACGCCACCACTCTCTTCTCCTGCAAATATTTTAATACCAAAAACAATGGCCAACAACAATGTGGATGAATATTTTAGGCCTTTACTGAGTCTGATAACGAGCGGTAAGAACATTTGTCGAAAGACTATACCTAATAAAACTGGTAACAACACATTTCCTAAAATACTGTAAAAGGTTGTCATAAAATCCAAACTCAATGTACCTCCTCCTATGTTGAAATAAGCAGCAAAAAGTCCATAACCCAAGGGTACGGTAAAAAGTATCAAAATAGTATTGATCAAGGTAAGACTAATGGACAGAGCTGTCTTTAAATCCAAAAGGTAATTGATGAAATTGGAGGTAGCACCGCCGGGGCAAAGTGTGAGAATTAATATTCCCAATTTAAGATCCACACCTATAGGTACAAGAACACAAACCAAAAATGCCAAAGCAGGCAAAAAAATCATTTGTAAAAATAGGCCAGTAAATAGTGCTTTAGGGAATGCAAAAACATTTTTAAAATCCTTCACTTCCAGTGAAGTACCTACACTAAACATAATAAGCGCTAGAGCCAGTGCAAGTAAATGGTCCACTGTCATTTATCTTTGTTTGGTTGTTCCTTAAAGATATTGAGCTGGACTTCCTTGGAATACTGACGAAAGGATTTTCTATGCTCAGGAGTCAATCCATTTTGAATAATTCCTTCGCGGTGGGACTTGGTTGGATAGCCTTTATTGGTAATCCATTGATAGCTTGGATATTTTTTATCGAGCTTAACCATATAATTATCACGCGTCACTTTTGCCAATACACTGGCCGCTGCAATCGATAAATATTTATCATCGCCTTTGACTACTGTAATGTGTTGAACGTCTTTATAAGGAAGAAATTTATTGCCGTCAACCAATATCAATTCGGGATTGGTCTTTAGTTTTTTTAGCGCTTTATGCATGGCGCGGACCGACGCCCATAAGATGTTATACTTGTCAATTTCCTTTGGGCTACATTTGGCGACAGCCCAAAAAAGAGCTTCTTCCTTAATTACTTCAGCCAACCTATTTCTCTGCTCTTCATTAAGTTTTTTGGAGTCACGAAGTTCTTTGTTTTTATATTTCTTGGGCAAGATGACCGCTGACGCAAATACAGGGCCTGCAAGACATCCACGACCTGCTTCATCACAACCGGCTTCTAATTTATCCTTGGTATGGCTAGACTTTAGCATGGTGATTATCTATTAGACATTCGTTTTTTATGAGCGTCTCTTCTCCTACGTACCCAAATTTTTCTAATCCAGTTGGGCACGATGATCAGACCGATAATAAGATAAGGATAATAGGTAATCAATCTCCAAATCAAAGCAACAATTGAAGATATTCCTTTGCTAATTACGTCCGAATAAAAATCACCAAAAAGTAATTCAGTAACACCTGATCCACCAGGCGTAGGACTAAATTGGGTGATGGAATGCATCATCTCTGACCGAGCATAAATCAAATATTGATCATACCAATCGGTTAGTGACAATCCCGTGAGTGCTGTAATGACAAAATTGACAATCAAGAATCTGATAACCCAGATAATGAATGTGCTTACAAACACTTTTAAGTGCCATCCTAGTGTATGTGCCCTGAGCTCTTTAGAAGCGACAACCATATCATCGGCGGTCTTGTTTATGCTCTCCTGCCATCGATTTAAAAAAGGCATTCTTCCAAAGAATCTTATCAGCTTTTGAATGATTGCCGGTTTGAAAATTCCTGCCACAAAAACAATTCCGTAGAAAACTACAAAAAGATAAATAAGTGCAATCGTAAACCACCACACTCCCAAATCTGAAATAGTAAATGAGTCTGGTCGGATACTAATCGGGCCCAAAGTGAAAAACAATATCGGAATCGAAACAACAAAAAAGATGGTGTCCATCACTACAGCATATAGAACCAATGTGACAGTCCGTGCTGTTGATAATTTTTCCTGTGCCAACAAAAATAAACTTACTGCAGATCCACCTAAACTGGTCGGAGACACAGCTGAAGCAAATTCCCAAATAAATGTAAGCTCTATGCTCTTGGACCACGAAAAAAAATTGTTTGATAAAATTCGGAGTCTATAGGCCAAAATGAGATGTCTTAAAATATAAAATCCAATCGCGAGCAAGGTGTAAATAAGGACCTTGCCTCCCCAATTGATTTTTCTAAATTCTTCTATTTCAAAACTACTCCATACCAAATACAAAAGAACACCAATTCCCAGGACCATCGGAATGACAATCTTGCTAGATTTTATGGAGTCCAAAACCTCTTTTTCCTCCTTTGCGTTCTCTATTTCTTGATTCTTGTTCAATACACTGAATTCACGTCCAAAACTACAACTTTCGTTCACTTAAAACCCATAACCAGGTAAATGGTTAATATTGTGAATCAAATAATTCTATATGCCTCGTTGGATTGATGCCAAATTGATAAAAACAGTCGACAGATCAGATACAACCAAGAGCTTTTTTCTCGAGCTCAAGGGAGTTGATCTATTTGAGTTTTCAGCAGGTCAATTTATCACCCTTGATCTCCCTATCGGAGAAAAAAGACTTGACCGATGGAGGAGTTATTCCATCGCCAATCCACCAGATGGGTCAAATATTGTGGAATTGGTCATTGTTAAGGTGCCTTTCGGCAAAGCAACCACCTATTTATTTGAAAAGTGTGTTCCAGGCGATGTCTTTAAATTAAAAGGACCAGGTGGTGTATTCTGCCTTCCAAAGGAGATCAAAAATGACTTGGTTTTTATCTGTACTGGTACAGGTGTTGCTCCTTTCAGAAGCATGACCTGGGATATCAAAAACAACCAGAAAGCACACCAGAAAATTGACCTTATTTTCGGGACTAGGACGGCCTCTGGAATCTTATATCTTGAAGAATGGGAAGAGTTGAAGGAAAAGATGGAGAATTTTGACTTTTCTATCGCACTTTCTCGTGAAGAATATAAAGGCTATCAGGGCTATGTTCATACTATATATCAGGAAAAATTCAAAGAAGTAAAGGCCAATCGAACCTTCTTTTTGTGTGGTTGGCAGAATATGGTTGATGAGGCCAAAGCCAAGTTGCTTGAAATGGGTTATGTAGAAGATCAGATTGTCGAGGAGTTGTATGGCTAAGACCACCTTTCCGATTGGTTTCTTCTAATAGAAAAGTAGAATATCTCACACTTATAAGTATTCAACTTAGTCTCTAAGTCCACAACTTAAATGAAACAAACATAGCTTGTTAAATTGGAAAGCCTCAAATAACTAAAACTGAGGAATATTGCTGTCTGTCTGCCAAACTACGAAATCTGTCGTATTTTGTCGTTTTTCCCGTTCTGAGTCCTATATTTTATTAATTTTGTCGAGTAAATAGCTTTTTATCACCTCATTTCATAGGATGAATTCATTTAATCAAGTAAAGAAAATTAGTAGTTGGGCTGTATTTATCATAGCAGCTGTTGTTTACTACTTTTCAGCGGAACGAACAGGAAGTCTCTGGGACTGTGGGGAGTTCATTTTAGGAGCTTATAAACTGGAGGTTGTTCACCCACCAGGGGCGCCTTTGTTTATGATCATAGGAAGACTATTTACATGGTTGGGATCTCTTCTTTCGGACGACCCAGCCAACATTGCGTTTGCAGTTAACTTGATGTCAAGTTTGGCTACTGCTTTTACCGCTTTTTTCGTTGCCCAGACTACCATGTTCTTTGGAAAGTTGACCATGATAGGCCGAGACAAGACGCCTTCAGGTGCAGAAAATATTGCATTGGGATTTGCTGGTCTTGCAGCGGGTTTAGCAACAGCGTTTTCATCTTCTATTTGGTTTTCAGCTGTTGAAGGAGAAGTATATGCCATGTCAACCATGTTTACTGCCATGACTTTCTGGGCTGCATCCAAATGGTACAGCATGCCTGATTCGGGAAAAACAGACAGATGGCTGGTTTTGGTATTATATATGGGTGGTTTATCAATCGGAGTTCACTTATTAAGTTTACTGACATTCCCGGCCATTGCATTGATGTACTATTTCAAAAAGTATGATAAGGTTACGATTCCAGGATTGGCAGCTTCATTTTTAAGTGGTGCAGCAATTGTATATTTTATTCAGAAAGTTGTCATTGTGGGAATACCGACGCTTTGGAAAAATCTAGAGTTGGCGGCAGTGAATGGAATGGGTATGCCTATACATTCTGGAATGGTACTAACCATATTGATTTTAGGTGCTTTGGCTTTTACATTATTAAGAGCATCTCATGGAAAAAGTATTGTTGTACCTGCTGCGATATTGTTGGGCATTATGTTGTTCAATTTATTCCCATATGACCTACCTGCTTTTTCAGGTTTCGGATCAAAATTAATCGGAATACTTGCTGCTGGTTCTCTTTTCTTATTAAAGAAAAATCTAAGGCTTCTAAATATACTTACTGTAGCTGCTATATTAATTTCAATTGGTTTTTCAACCATTGGAGTGATCGTCATCAGAGCGAATGCAGATACGCCGATCAACATGAATGTGCCGAGTGATGCACTTAGGTTATTGCCTTACTTAAACAGAGAGCAGTACGGTGAAAGAGCATTGATCTACGGACCTACTTTTGATAAAGCTCCTTCTGATCTGTCTAGAGTAGATAGATATGGTAGAGTTGGTGATAGATATGAAATCGTTGATGAGAAACTTGATTACGTCTATGCAGCAAAAGATAAAATGTTGTTGCCAAGAATTGGTCATTCAGATGGTCCAAGACCTGAGTTACACAAACAATGGTACAAGTCTATTTATGGAGAAGACTTGAGAGGCGAACCAGGATTTGGATACAACTTAAGGTACATGATGAAGTACCAAGTTGGATGGATGTACTGGAGATATTTCTTTTGGAATTTTGCTGGAAAGCAAAATGGAAAACAAGGGTATTATTCTTGGGATGTCAGTGATGGTAACTGGCTCAGTGGAATCAAACCATATGATGAAGCCAGGTTGCACAATATGAGTGCCTTAACAGACTCAATGAAAAACAACAAAGCATTTAATAAATATTATATGCTACCAGTCATTTTTGGAATCTTCGGACTATTCTTCTTATTTACCAATAGTCCCAAAAACTTTTCCATATTGGCACTATTGTTCTTTATTACAGGACTAGGAATTATTCTCTATTCCAATCAGCCTCCAAACGAACCCCGTGAAAGAGATTATGTATTGGTGGGCTCCTTCTTCACCTATTGTATGTTTATCGGAATGGGTGTACTCGCCGTGTTCCAGATGCTAAGAAACATGGTTAAGTTGGATGGAAAAATGTCTGCTGTCATTGCGGGAGTTCTAATCATGATCGCTCCCCTATTGATGGGTTTCCAAAACTTTGATGACCATAGTAGAATGAAAAATTATGGTTCAAGAGATTACGCAGCCAACTTCCTAAACTCGGTAGATGAAAACAGTATCATCTTTACCTATGGTGACAATGATACCTACCCTCTTTGGTATGCACAAGAAGTAGAAAACATCAGAAGAGATGTAAGGGTGGTAAACCTTAGTTTGATTGCTGTAGATTGGTACATTGAAAAACTTAGAAATAAGGTCAATGATTCTGCTCCTATCAAACTTACTTTAGACACAGAAGCTTATAGAGGTAAAAACAGAAACCAAGTTTTCTTCTTTAATCCGGAGAATAAAAATGACCAAGAGTTTAATACTCCTAGAAATGTGTTCAGGGAATTGTCTTTCATTGGCAATCCAAAAAACAATATTCAAGGCCAGACCATCATGAGGTCAAGAAATATGATTTTACCTCTTGATGTAAACAAGATGGTATCCAATGGTCTTTGGTCAAAAATAGATTCAAATACCATAGATCAGATTGCTTTCAAACTTCCAAAGAAAGGATATATCACCAAAGATGAATTGGCAGTAATGGATTTGGTTTCTTCCAATATTCAAGAACGTGCCATCTACTTTGCTGTGACTTGTAACAATGAAAAATTGTTGGGACTGAATGATTACATGCAACTAGAAGGATTGGCTCTTAGACTGATTCCTGAAAAGAATCAAGGAGCAAGAAATTTATCCATTTACGGAAGTGGAAAAGTGGCTGAAGAAAAGTTGTACAACAATGTCATGAACAAGTGGGCATGGGGGAACTTTGACAAAGAAGAAACTTTTGTAGAGGACAGTTATGGTGCAGAGTTGCAAGCCATGCGTATAGTTATGATGCGAGCGGCCAACGAGTTTGCCAAAAAAGGTGATGATAAGAAGGCGGCAGATTTGGCTAAGAAATATTTTGAAGCTTTCCCGCATTTTAATTTCACCTATGATGAAAGTATCACTCCATTCTTAAATGTACTTGTAAGTACAGGAGAGTATGAAGAGGCCAAAAAACATACAAGGATTCTTGCCAATGAACTTGCTCAACGAATGGTCTTCTACGACTCACTCGATGAAAATGACTTCCAAAGTTTCAAACAAGATTTTCAATACGGCGTTGGTGGCATTAAAGATGTTATGGACGTTGCAAAAAAAGTTCAAGACCCTAGCTTCTTAGGAGAAATGAATGCCTTGGTGGGCCAGTTTGATATAAGAAGCATCAAAGACTAAAAATGAAAATAGCTATAGGAGGGGACCATGCAGGTTTCTCTTACAAAAAGGAAATAAAAAAATACTTGGAAGACAAGGGTCATGAGGTAAGTGATTACGGAACTGACTCCTTGGAATCTACCGACTATCCTGATTATGCACATCCACTTTCTGAAAGCGTTGAGAACCAAAGCAATGAGCTAGGTGTTCTTATATGTGGATCAGGAAATGGAGTATGTATGACAGCCAACAAACACCAAAAAGTGCGTGCTGCACTATGCTGGAATACACAAATCGCATTCCTTTCTCGTTTGCACAATGATGCCAATGTTATCTGCATTCCAGCAAGATTTGTTGCATTAGAATTGGCCTATGAAATGGTTGACATGTTTTTAGATACAAAGTTTGAAGCAGGTCGTCATGAAAGAAGGGTAAACAAAATATGCTTATAAAATAAACACATGAAATACCTCTCCCTAATTGTAATTTGTCTTTTGACAATCAACACTAACTATGCTCAATATGTTAGTCATATTCAAGAACCAGATACGACCAAGGCCCTCTTGAATGACATGAACGATCCAAGAATAAAATTTGCGAATTCCATCACTGGAGAAGACATCAAAGCGCACTTAAGTGTGATCGCTTCAGATGAATATGAAGGAAGAGAAACAGGAGAAAAAGGTAACGATATGGCCGCAGATTATATCGCTGCTCAATTTAAAAAAATGGGTCTTGCAACTACTGAAGGATCGTATTTTCAACCGGTCGTATTTTCGTCAACGGGATGGAATGATACAGAGATTTATGTCAACGGCGAGCGATTCAAACATCTATGGGATTATCTAGCATATCCTGTTTCATATGAAAACATGCAAGACTTTTCATCAGAAGAAGTCATGTTTATGGGATATGGAATTGATGATTCAAGATATTCTGACTACGCAGGAAAATCTGTACAAGGAAAAGTAGTAATGATTTATTTGGGCGAACCAATGATCAATGAAACGACATCAAGACTAACAGGAACTGCAGAATTATCCGATTGGTCCACCTCTGTTGATAAAAAATTGGCTGTAGCAAAAGCAAAAGGAGCCAAGCTGGTTTTGTTGGTTTCTAATGACCTGAAAGGTTTCTTAATGGAAAACAGAAAATACCTTTTGGGTGGTTCGCTTCAGCTTGGAGATAAAAGAGAAGAAATGGGAAGAATGCCAGCACATGCCTATGTCTCGACTACACTTGCTGAAGCCATCATAGGATCTAAAAAAGCTAAAGTAACCAAGGTTGTTAAAAAAATTGCCAAGAAAGGAAAAAGCAAAGGAGTTAAGCTAAAAACAGATTTCAAAGGTGAATTTGATAATTACTTAAACTTACTGGAAGGAAGAAATGTGCTTGGGTTTATAGAGGGCTCAGATTTAAAAGAAGAAGTCATTGTTGTCTCTGCACACTACGATCATTTAGGCAAAAGAGGAAATGATATTTTCAATGGAGCAGATGACAATGGATCTGGAACAAGTACTGTACTAGATATTGCTCAAGCTTTTAAGCTTGCAAAAGAGGCTGGTAATGGACCAAGAAGAAGCCTCCTCTTCTTATTGGTAACTGGAGAGGAAAAAGGATTGTTGGGGTCACAATGGTACGCAGAAAACCCAACCGTTCCTATCGAAAACATTGTAGCGGATGTAAATGTAGATATGATAGGAAGAATCGATGATGAACACACTGATGGCAATTATGTATATGTAATTGGTTCAGATAGATTGAGTACAGATCTTCATAAAATCAATGAAGAAGCCAACAACAATTACACACAAATGGCATTGGATTATACTTACAATTCTGAAGAGGATCCAAACAGATATTACTATCGTTCTGATCATTATAACTTTGCCGTAAGAGGGATTCCTGCCATTTTCTTTTTCAGTGGAGTACACAAAGATTATCACAGACCAAGTGATACTATTGAGAAAATATTATTTGATAAAGTTGAAAAAACAGGGCGTTTGATATTCCACACTACTTGGGAATTGGCCAACAGAGATGAAAGAATCATTGTTGATGGTATTCAACCATAATAGAGAAAAATAACAATAAAAAAGGCGCCTGGAGTAATTTAGGTGCCTTTTTTATTTGAATTGCACCAATGAACCAAAAATCTATTTCTATGTTTTACCTATGACTTTCTTATCGAGAATAAGGATTATTCAAACACATACACGTAAGCAAATTCTTTTATTTTGAAAATGCCTTCAAGATTAATTCTTTCCTATCTTTAAGTAACTTTAAAACACCTTCAATGAATGCTATAGTTATCGACGACAATCCAATGCATCAGCTCGAATTAGAAGTATTACTCGATCAAAATAGCCTAGATGTTATTGGGAAATTTGATAATTGTGAGGATGCTGATGAATTTATTTCTTCCAATAATGTTGACTTAATTATTCTTGACTTGTTTATCCAAAATGTCAATGAAGGAATCCAGTTTGCCAAAAAAATCTACGATAAAAAAATTCCTTATATCGTATGTACGAGTTTTCCATACAAAGAGTTACCCCAAGAACTAATCAAATTAAAAGCAAACGGAATTTTAGTAAAACCCATAAATGAGCATTTGTTTTCTTTTGAAATAGAAAAAATAAAAGCAAAAAATGTAGATGCCGAATTAAAGGAAAATTATATAGTAATAAAAGAGAAAAAGAGTTTTCTCAAGTTATCATACAATGAAATTTCTCATCTTATAGTTGAAGGAAATTACTCTGTGATCTTTACCAAGGATAGAAGGTATGTCTTAAAAAAGTCACTCAGAAAAATATCATCAGATTTACCAGCAAATACCTTTGTTCAGATCAACCGGAGTACAATTGTAAACATCAACTCCATCAAGCAAGCCAATTTAATTAGAAATAAAATCTCATTAAATATTGGTACTGATTTCCCAGTTGGACAAAAGTTTCTCAAACCACTTAAAGTAATCCTGTAGTTTTACTACTTTGGCATGTAGAAGTTAAAATAAGTTTTACCAGCTACATTTGCTTTCAACTCAATTTTAGAATTAGCCAACTCAGCAAGTTCTTCTGTTATTTTAAGGCCCATACCTGTCGAGTGAATTTTATTTATTTGTTCCTCTTGGTTATGAACATTTTTCACCGTTACAATTAAGTGTGTATTTATTGATTTACAAGAAATTTCTATAGGCTTATTCGTTGCTGAATATTTTACTGCATTCTGAATTGCATTTCGCAATACCGTTTGAAAAACAGCTTTATCAAAGTTTATTTCTGTTTCCTTTTGAACATAATTCACAATATCAACCCCAAGATCTTGAGCATCAGAAGCATACAGTTCGATGAGAAGAACTAGTTCTGAATGGATGTCAATTTTGGTTTTTAAAATTTGTAATTCATTTGTTTCCTTTGAGGCCCAAAACAAAATATTAGATAGGTTGTCATTCAAAGCGTTTAATCGACTTTCTGTATCAAGCGCCAAATCATGAAATTCATCCATTCTATTATTCTTTTCTAGGAATCTCAGCTTTTTTGTAATGTTACTTAAAGAAGAAATTGGTGCTCTTAAATCGTGTGAAAGTATAGTAAATAGTTTTTGTCTTTTGGTATTTGCTTCTTGAAGATCCCTTGTCCTGTTATCAATCTCCAATTCTAGCTTTTTATTTCGCCTTTGTATTACTCTTAATCGTAAAATTATAAAAGCCCAACCAAGGCCAAGAAGAATGAATGTAGATAGTATCCAAAACCAATTGGTTTTATGAAACGGTTTTTGTACATGAACATTGATCGATAAAATATCAGATATATTCTTGGGTTGATTTACATTGGCTTGAACTTCTAGGACGTTGTTTCCGTATGGCAGAGTAAACAAATTAATCTTATTTGAATTCATTTTATTCCATTTCCCGTTTTGAGAATTTAACCTAAAATAAAAACTATTTAAATCAGAATTAATGGTAGGATTTAGGCCAAAGCCAAGTTCCAAGGAACTCTTATCTGAATCAAGGTGAATGCTTTTTTCACGTAATACATCTGCAGATAAAATCTGCTCTTGGTTCTGCTTGTTTATTTCATTGCCGTATAATAAGTTAATTTTATGGACTTGTTTTTCCCCTGTAGAAATACTGTCAGGATTAAACATTGTATATCCATTTAGGCTCGCAAGAATGATTTCAGACTGACTTTTATTCTCGCTGAAACCATAAAGGTTAAATTCATTGTTGGAGACACCATCTTCTTCAGAAAAAACAAAAAATCGATTTTGGGTTTTATCAAAACAATGCAAATATTTATTCGTCGGAAACCACAAACGATTTAATTTGTCTTCAAAAATCGAATGAATGCTTTGGTTTTCAAGTCCATCCTCAATTCCATATCGTTTTATTGTTCCATTTACTGTATTCCATTTCAATAAGCCTTCATGCTTTGTACCAACCCAAATAATATCCTTATTGGTTTTATCAATATGCATACAAGCTACTCCAACATTTGGGAATTCGTCAAAAATAGGATCTCTATAGATTTCTCCACTGCCAACATTATAGCTCAACAACCCATTCAAGGTGCCAATCCAAATATTTTCAACACCACTAAATATATTCACGATCTCAACAACAGAATCATTCGTATAGCCCTTCCAGTTTAAATCCTCCTTTAGGTTTTCTTCCTCAATGAAAAACAACTGGTTATTAGAATGCGTAAATATTTTTTGTGAATCATCTGATTGCGCCATTCCAATCAAATGAATATTTTCAAATTTTCCTTCAACTGGAAAAACGACCTCTTGTTTTTTGAAATCAATCAACCTCAAACCGTATTTAATCCAACCAGTTGACCATATTTTATGACTGTTGTCTCTTTCTTGGTAATATGTAATTACTCCATTAAATTTTTGGTCTTCACTAATAAAGTTGGTATCGTATTTCCCGCTTGGACTTACGATCACCTCTTCTTCATTGGCTTTGTATAATAAAAGATCTTCTGAAAATATACCTTTACGCGTTGCATTAAGCTGATGGTCATCATAAGCAAATACTTTAAAGCTTGTTTTTGTTGGCCTTATGATTAACAATCCATTATCTGTTGCTGCATAAGCAATATCATCCTTGATAGCGTAATCAATTATTTTCAAGGTCTGCATCCCTATTTTTAAAAAAAGATCATTTGGCTTTTGACTTATTAATTTTTCAACTGAAAATTCATTTTGATTTTTAATATTTTCGCTCTGAGTAAAATACTGTAATTCCAATTCTTTAAGATCCACCTTAGAACCTTCTGGATAATTGTATAAATTATAATGATGATACTTTTCAAGGTTGAATCGATCTGTTCCATATATTCTTAAAAATATATTCCCAAAATCATCGGTGTCCCATCCACTATAATAATTGTAAAAGTCAGAAATTAAAATATCTGAACTTCCAGTATTTAGATCTAACATTACTAGCGATCCATCTTTAATAAATAAGATTTGACTTGATTTATTAAGTCCAATGATATTAATGGAAGAAGGTAATGTGCTTTCAGAAATTTGTTTTTGCTCTACAAGATCCATCATACGATTCGATTGATCAACAACAATCAATCGACCATTTCTCTCACAGAAATATTTTACATATTCAACTTCAGATTCTGTAAAACGTTCCTTAAAATCAATGGGTATATTTTTTTTGAAATCAAATATGAAAACATTGATTTTTGGATATGAAAGATTCGCATCCTTTTTGTAATCCAGTTGAAAAACATAGAGTTCGTCCTTGTAGTAATGAAGACCAACAATAATACCTTTGGTTAGAACAGAATTGGAATAATCATACCTTTCAAAATCAAATCCATTGTATTTTAAAAGTTCATTCTTAGAACTTGTCCAGATTTGCCCAAGATTATCAACAGCAATTTGTCTACAAAATCTAACCGGAAATCCATCTTCAATAGTGATATGATCTACTTCAAATATTTCATTTTGTCCATAGATCTGTAAGCTCAGAAATAAACCTAATAATGTTATAATTACTCTACTTGAAATATTTGTAGTCAACAAGGGTGGCAAGTTTCATCAATGTTAGGAAATATATATATAATTCACTTCCTAATTATCAGAATCGTTTACAGACGCTCCGTAAAAGGTGATGAACATAAGGTATTATTAAAAAGGTATTATTAAAATGAAGCCATTTACACCTGCTTCATAGACAAAGACACCCTCCCTTTAGCCTCGTCTATACCAATCACTTTTACCTTTACTTCCTGATTCACAGAAACAACTTCAGCAGGATCAGAGATAAATCGGTTGACTATTTCTGAGATATGCACCAGTCCTGATTCTTTGATACCAATATCGACAAAAGCGCCAAACTTTGTAACATTGTTGATTACCCCTGGCAAAACCATTCCGTCTGATAAATCTGAAATCTTATTGATGCGATTTGAAAATGCAACAGCCTTGGCTTTCCCTCTTGGATCCAAACCTGGCTTATCCAATTCTTTCTGAATATCCATCAGAGTTGGCAGGCCGATGGTTTCATTTACATATTTTTTCAGTTTGAGGGATCTTATCAATTCCTTATCTGCTATCAAGCTCTTCAGATCGCATTTCAAGTCTTTGGCCATTTGCTTTACAACATGATAACTTTCCGGGTGCACTCCTGTATTATCCAATGGATTTTTTCCATCTCGAATACGCAAGAAACCTGCCGATTGCTCAAAGGCTTTGGCTCCCATACGAGCCACTTTCTTCAATTCCTTTCTTTCTGCAAAGGGACCATGTTCTTTTCTATAGGCAACGATGTTTTTCCCTAGCACAGGACCCAATCCAGAAACATGTGCAAGCAAGTGTTGGCTTGCGGTATTTAAATTTATACCTACCGCATTTACGCAAGAAGCAATGGTCGTATCCAAATTCTCTTTGAGTTTTGTCTGGTTTACATCATGTTGGTATTGACCTACTCCGATTGACTTTGGATCAATCTTTACCAACTCTGCCAATGGATCCATCAATCTTCTACCAATAGAAATTGATCCACGCACGGTCACATCCTTATCTGGAAATTCTTCTCTGGCAACTTTTGATGCCGAATAAATAGATGCTCCACTTTCATTCACAAAAAACACCTCCACTTCTTTTCCAAAGTTATATCCATTCAACATTTGAAACGTTTCTTTACCTGCCGTTCCATTGCCAACAGAAATAGCTTCAATAGCATGTTTTTCCACCAAGTGTTGGACCGTGTACATCGCCTCATCGCGTTTGGATTGCGGAGGATGTGGGTAGATGGTTGTGTCTTCGAGCAGGTCTCCTTTTTCATCAAGAGCAACCACTTTACATCCCGTTCTAAATCCAGGATCAATGGCAAGAATGCGTTTGTTACCAAGAGGAGCAGCTAGCAACAAGTCTTTCAAGTTTTTGCTGAAAACCAAAATGGCTTCTTCATCTGCTTTTTGCTTCGCTGCTTTTTTGAACTCATTTTCAATGGATGGTAATAACAATCGTTTCAATGAATCTTCAATCGCAAGACGAATATGTTCGGCTGATTTCCCTCTTGGGTTCCTGATCATTGTTCGCTCAATCCCTCGCTGTGCATATTCCTCCTCAATCGAGATCTTGGCTTTCAACAAGCCTTCCTTCTCACCTCTAAAAATTGCCAATAATCTATGCGAAGGAATCCGATTCAATCGCTCAGAATACTCAAAATACATTTCGTATTTAACTGCATCGTCTTTCTTCTTTTTCACCACTTTCGACTCCACCAAGCCATACTTCTCGTACTGTCCACGGATCAACTCACGACAAGCCACATTCTCATTAATCCACTCTGAAATAATGTGTCTAGCTCCTTCAAGTGCCGCATCGACGTCTGGGACATTTTTATTAATATATCGTTGAGCACGCTTGCGCAAATCTTCATTCCCTTCCGAAGTGATCAACCGCGCGAATGGTTCTAGTCCATTGTCCCTTGCGATACGAGCCTTTGTTTTTACCTTTTTCTTAAATGGCAAATAGATATCCTCAAGACGGGTTGAATCCCAACAGCTGTCAATTTTCTTTTTCAAAGCATCCGTCAATGCTCCTTGTTCTTGGATTGTTTTTAAAATAGACTCTTTCCGCTTGATCAAGTCATCTAGTTTCTGTACTTCATCTTTTATAAGACCTACCTGTAATTCATCAAGAGAACCCGTCATCTCTTTCCTATATCTAGAAATAAAAGGAATAGTAGCCCCTTCCCTAAGAAGAGAAAGCGTATTTTTTACTGATTTTGCTGGTAGACCTACGAGGCCTATGAGTATGTCAATGGGAAATTTATCCATGAAGCGAAAGTAATTAAATGAACGCTAATCACATTATTTCTGAAAAACCTTTACCCAGTCAATGATATAAAATGATTCATCAGGTATTTTAGATTTATCCACTTTGTCAAAGAAATTTCCCCCGATGGCTAAATTCAAACAAAGCATGTGTTCTTTTTCCCAAAAATCAGCAACATATGGATAACGTTGGACATCATAACTCTTGACCAACTTTTCGTCAAAAAATATATTGATAGAATCTTTGCTCCATTCCATCTCGTACACATGAAAACACTCGGTAAGATTCTCGGTATGTTTATAATCAAAAACATTGCGTGACACTTTTGTATCTGGGATACTTATTTTCTTCCCGTAGTGATAACAGCTACTAAATTCATATGGCACATTTCCTCGTGCTTCAAGAATATCTATTTCGCCTTGAGTAGGCCAAGGTTTGCCATAGCTCCACCAAGCAGGCCACAATCCCTCACCTTCAACCAAGCGCAACCTCGCTGAAAACTTCATCTTCTTTTGTCCTTCTATATTTTTAGGACCAAAGAGTTTTTTTGATTCTACTCTACCAGATGTGAAATTGAATTTCTTTACTTTTTGGTTATTAGGTTGGGTTTTACCACTTACTTTTTCACGTTTGCCTTTTAAATACAGAAATCCATTGTCGACAATTACATTGGATGGTTGATAGTGTTGTAATTCTTGATTATACGCTCCACTTTCCCAAGCAATCCATTGATCGTCGTATCCTGCATCAAAATTTTCTTTAAAAACCAAACTCCAACCTTCTCCGTAATCCTTTTTCACTTCGTAGCCACAATCTGATATACTTGGTAACTGGGCTCTACCGAGGGGTATATTGTCCACATGAATGGTTGGATTTTGATTAGAAGAAGATTGGCTAGGGCCATTATTACAAGAATAAGCCAATCCCAACACAATCAATATGTAAAAAAACTTATTCATGTTAGTCTTTGAGATTTAAGATTAATCTATCTGTTAAATCAGTATTATTTCAAATTATGCAAGCAAAATTTTTAGAATTATGCTTAACTTTATTGAAACAAAGATATAATTATGAAATCAGTTTATACTTTAATTTTCTTTATTTGCGGTTTTGCATTTTCTATGCAAGCTCAAACATTATTGATTGATCCAATTCACACCATTGATAATTTCGAAAATCAAGATCTAACAAATAATGAGCTAGATCTAGAATCTTATATTACAGTAACAAACAATACCGAAGAAGGCGTTGGTATTATTTGGAAAAGAATTGTTGCAGAGGATTGCCCTCAAGAATGGGATACTCAGGTATGTGACAATAACTTATGTTATTTCTTCACGATAGACACCAATGTCTCAGAAGAAATTGGAATTGATGCTCCATTTGAACTAGATGCAAACGAATCATTTGATGGATTTGTATTTCACGTTTGGCCAAGAGGCGTTCCTGGATGTTGTAGAGTAAAAATTGAATTTACAACTGTTGATGAGCCAGATGTAATTATTGAAACAGCTCTTTTTGATGTAAGTGTAAATACTGATCTTGTTAATTGCAACTTCACCAGTTCGACACAAGAAATAGCTGAGGCTCAATTGGTATCTATTTATCCTAACCCAACATCAGATGCTTTCACTTTAAGCAACAATGATGTAGTGAAGCAAATTGATGTATTCAATAGCTTAGGGCAAAAACTAAAGTCTTTTGATTTTGTAAATGGTGAATACTTAGACATTTCAGATTTAAACGCAGGTCTTTATTCATTGGCTTTAAAAAACCAAGAAGGTATAGTACTACATAGTGTGATGTTGGATAAAATCTAATTTTAGATAGTAGTATCAACATTTGCGCAAGCGATAAAAAATAAAGAGGGGGAATAAGCTATTAACTTATTCCCCCTCTTTTATTTAGGCAATTCGTATTATTTTAAATTCCACTTTGCAACAAAACCTCCTCCGAATAAATTCGTTGTCTTGATGCTATTTCCTCGATTCAATCTGTAACCAACACCTAGACGAGCATCCACACCCAATTCCAATCTCTTCAATATAATGATAGACATTCCTCCTTGGAGAAATGCTCTTTGATGCAAAACGTTTTTAATACTTGAATACTCATAAAACCTTTCATTTTCAAAGCTGACATTCAGTGGATCATCAAATCCAGTAACTGGGTCGGATATTTCGTTGTAAATATTTCCTCTTATGGTCATATCACCTGCGAAGGTCATTCCAAGATTGGTTCCTATTCCTCCGTATAGGTTAAAGAATCCAAACTTTACATTACGAAGTAAACTCGCATCAAGCGCTATCTCATGACTGCGCGAGCGGAAAGAAAATGTATTGTCTGGTGTACTGGATCCATAGTTTACATAACGATAATCAGTACCATCAATACGGTTGGACATTAAAGTTGTTCCTAAGTCCAATTGCCAGTTGCTGCTTGTTTTAAATGGTTGAACAGTAACTGCAAAACGCAGAGCAGGATTTTCACAGGTCATTGAAACAAGATTGATCGGCTCAAAGTCATTGTCTCTAAGTTCCGAAGAAACTGGGGTTCTTGAAAGACCCATAAGGTATTGCGCATCTAATCCTTGTACTCGATCTTGGTCGTTGCCCAAGGCGATTCCATATTTAAGGACCTTCATGCCGAGAAAATTTTGAGAGAATGCGGAAGTAGTGAATAAAAAGGAGAGGGTAATTAATACTAAATTTTTCATTGGTAATAATTTAAGTTGATAATAATGAATGTTCTGAGATTGCATCGCTAAACCGATCGCTTTGTTAATATGCGAAAAAAAAGAAAAGCCTAAATAAGGTTTAAGTCTAGATTAAGAGTTACACCTTCAATATTAACTCTATTTAACTTTCATTATTGTTTAGAAATGAAAAGAATGGTATTCAGCATGGGACATAAAAAAAGCCCAACATTTCTGTTGAGCTTTTGTGGGCGATGAGAGACTCGAACTCCCGACCCCCTCGGTGTAAGCGAGGTGCTCTGAACCAACTGAGCTAATCGCCCTCTTAAGGGATTGCAAATATATGTTTAACAAATTTCATGCACAATTATTTACAAGGAATATTTGTCAGATATTATACGATTGTTTTTGTTCTTGATTTTGGGGCAAAATATCGGTAATACACGATGATTGCTGCAGAAAGAAAGAAAATAGGGCCTACTTTATCTGCTTCTAAGAGGTCATTGATCAAAATCATAATGGCTGTAGCAAAATAAGATAGAGCGGCAGCCATGACCCAATACCTACCATTTTGGCCTTTTTGAAGCAGAAAAGCCTTCTGAGACACAAATAATGGCAAGAAAATGATCAAAAAGAGTAAAATCAAACCTATAAAACCTTGCTCAACCAAGGTCATGAGATAATAGTTATGAATTCCTGATTTTTCAGGATTATCACTTACGTAGGTCTGAAAACTACTCACCGTATGATTCTGATAATTACTATAAAACGTTGATGGACCAAAACCAAAGTACGGCTCCTCTTTGACCATATGAAATCCAGCTACCCATCGATACAATCGCTCCATGGTAGAGATATCTTCCATCTTATAAGTAGCCTCGATCAGATTGTTAAATTTGGTATGACTCACAGTATTTTCATAATCTGGTGCCATTCTCAAGTACTCATTCCCTTGTATTACAGAATTCAATCCAACGGCAACGACAACAAATGCCAAAGGAGTAACCCACTTCATCAACCTGAACTTGATAATAAAATACATGATCGTGCAAAGGATCACTACCCCATAGGCTGCTCGTGTATAAGTAAAGTAAACCGCAACCAAGAAGAACAATAGAATCGTCCAGAATTTTTTCTCCTTCGTAATTCTTACCATGGCCCAAATAAACGGAAGAAGCAAAACAAGCAAGGCTGCATAGTTCACGTGATTCCTGAAAATGGGTCTTACGGCAAAATTGATTCCTGAAAAGGCAAAACCGGTAGCTGCATGATTTATAAAAACATAAGCAACCGATATGATACTTGCGTAAATAAAATATCTAAACAACTTTATCAAATCTGTTTCTTCCTTTACAAGTATTAATGGCAGAAAAAAGAATGGAATTACATACCAAAGTTTGGCTAGAAAAAACTTGGCAGATATCACAGGGAAGCTTGACATCAATGTGGTGATTAAAATCCACATAAGATGTAAGATAAGGACAAGTGAAATCGGATTGGTAAACAATTTTCTATCGATCGTTTTACCATTCCATATTACCAACAATAAAAACAACACGGTGAGAAACCACATGATGGGCTCAGACGGTAAATCTGTACCCAATCCTCCAGGCAAAGTCACTTCTATTGAAAAAGGAAGGAGAACAAAAAAGCCTAAAAATATAAGCTTATAATTTACGACAGCCAAATAGGCAAACAAGATCCCAAATGGAATCAATCCAATGAATGGTTCATTGAAAACCGCTGCTGCAAGACATGAAGCAATGGTAATAAAGCTAAAGCCATAAAAGCCTTTGCTGTCCCCTGAGCTTATGGTACTACCGCTTTTCATCAGAAAATACTGATCTCCAATTTACGTCTTTGTACTGGTGCATAAACAAGACCCAGATGAGCGATAAGAAAAAAGTAACCGCTGTAGTTCCGACTACGATTATCCACCTAATCGGTCTTGATTTTACATGAGGTACTTTTGCTTCCTGAACCAAGTGTAAGGCAGAAAAAGGAGAATCATAGGCAGATTTTAATTGCTTGTATCTTTCTTTGTCAATGGCAAACTGCTCGCTGATTTCTTTCATCTCCATACCCAGCTTTTCTATCTCCCCTGAGCCACTTGAGTAAGATGCAGCTTCTTTGTTAAGTTCATCAAGAGACTTACTCAATCCAGCTACCTTAGCGGCAAGCATCGGGATCGAATCAGTCAAGGTAGCATCACTTTTATAAAAATCAAGTCTGGACTTGGCATTTACATATTTGGAGCGAGTGGATGTTAATTGCTCACTTAAGATTTCACCTTTTGAAGAAGAGTTGAATATTTTATATTCATTTTTTAATTTACCCAGCTTGGAAATCAGATCTTGTTGGTAAGATCCTTTTTCTTCGATGATTTGCTCATAGTTTTTAATAAGATTGGCTTGGCTTTCTTTGATCATTCTCTGTCCGATCTCGTTCACTTTTTCTCTGGCTGCTTTTGCAATCTTTGCAGCCATCTCGGGGTCCTTGTCTTCAAATGACAACTCAAGTGCATCAAATTTATTTTTCTGTGTATTGAATGCTTTGGCTACCATGAGTCTAACCGCATAACCGGCTTGGTCTCCATTGGGATCAATTTCATATCTCTCATAGAGATTAAATTCATCAATCAAGTAATCGGTAAGCTCACCCGAATTGGCAATAGAAAATAATCTGTCTAAGTCTGTATCTGTTCCATAGATGTCTCTCTTGGCGTTGGCTTGGCCTATCGGAAGTGGCTTGGCAAGATCAGGACTTGCTGCATAGAAGATGGTCCTTGAAGTATAAAAATCAGGTAACATCAATGCCGCAATGATGGAAAGTATTGCAGCCAATACACAGCTAATTATAATAGGTTTTCTCCATCTGTAAACTGCATTTACTAGATCGAGTAAATTATCATGTTGACTCATCGGTTGGTTTGTTGTCAAGTATAGTTGGTTTCCGATTCCACTTGGGTGGAATTGAAAGTATCTAAACGTATTAATCCAAGCAAAAATGATGCAATAATCATGATTATTGCGCTTATAATTACCCTAATCATCCAATGAATAGATAGTTTGTGAACAAAATATGCTAAAACCACCACCAACACTACATATAAGAGCCCTGATAGTTGAGATTTTATTTTACCATTTATCCCAAATTCTTTCACCACCAATAGGTATTGACACAGCATCACACTGATTTGGGTTATTAGGCTGGCCTTGGCCGCTCCGACTGCGGTTTCTATCGGAATCCATTGATAATTTAAATACCAATTGACGCAAATACCGCCAAAAAGAATCAAATTGAAAACAAAAAGCCTTCCTGTTGCAGTGATTAATGTCCCATATACATATGAAAAACCTACTCCGATAAAACTGAGAATCAAAATCTTAAAGCTATCTGCATATTGAGGAGTATAATCTACATAGAGCAGGTCCATAATATCTTCAGCATAGAAATACCCTGTTAAAGCAACCAACGATACCATCACCAACATGATCTGGGCCGCTTGAAATGCCAACTTTCCTATTTCATGTTTTTGACTCAATCTATAGGCAAACATGGGCAACAATAAACTTGCAAACAAAAGGGCAAACATATTGGCCGCGTCCAGTATTCTATAGCCAGCTGCATATACACCAGAAGCGTAAGAATCATCATCCAACATGCGCTGTAACATCACACCATCCATCCTGTTGAACAAGCTCATAAACAAACCCACCAGAGCAAAACCAAAACTATGTCTTAGTATACCAATCGCATTGCGCAAACTAAATTGAAGACGTATGGAAGAAAATTTGCGCAAGCGAGAGTAAGCAATAACTATGGCAATTACATTGGCTGCCGTTATACTAAGTATGAAAGAATTTAAGCTTAGGTCCTTTAAAATATAGATCTGAAAACCGATGATTATTATCAATAAGAGCTTGTCAAGTACAGAATAAAAGCTCTCTTTGGCATAATCCCCCATGGCAGGAAAATGACTCTTGATAAAGACATAAAAAGAAGAAAGAAAAAAATTGATTCCAATCATACCGAGCAATCTGTAGTACGTAACTGGATACCCGATGACCGAACCAATTATGGCAAGCAGCAATAAAAATATCAACCCCATCCATAGTTTCAGAATGATGGTCTCTCCTATTCTTTCCGAAAGGTGTGCTCGATTTTCTGCAACCCACTTTGTGTTTTGATTGTGGATACCTGGATCTAAAATAATCTGAAATAGAAAACAAAAATTCAGTAAACCAAAATACAATCCCCAGGTGTTAGGTCCCAATAGGTTCTGCGCTTGTGTTTCAATCCCAAAAATATATAAGGGCTTGATCAGAAGATTCACAAAAACTAGGATGATCAGGTATTTACCGAATGCTTGGCTAGACATGCTTAAAATTAACAATTGTTTTGGAAGCTTTGATATGGAGTCAAGCATTGTTGCAAGCAAAAACACCCATCAAATAGGGCTATTCAAAGCATTCTTATTGGCTATTAAAACAAAGAGTTTTTTTCATATCTATAAGGCTATGTTAATCAGTAGTTTCTTGTTAAATATTAGATTAACGTATTACAAGTTTCTTTAATATGTAATTTTTTTCCTACATTTGACCTATCAAGTTATAATACCCCAATAACAGTTTTCCAAAAGATATATTTTCCCTAACCGATAAAAATAAATCAGATATGTTCCCAAGACATGTCAGATGGTATCGTTTACTATTATTTATTTTGACAATAGTATTAGTAAATAGCGATGAGGCCATTGCAAAAACCGAAGGCAACCTAAATCTCGATTCCGGGCTAGGTATTTTAATTACCTGCCCGGCGACATCGACCATACTCGTTCCGTGTGGTACTGAGATCCCAGAGGTTCATCCTTCTTTTACCAATTCAATTTCAGATGGAGATGCAGATGCTTTTATGGCATTGGGTGGTTCTTTTACAGGCTCACCGGATGGCCAAGTTGTCGTTTTAGCTATTGAGTTGGCTACAGGAAATGTAGACGGCTGCAATTTTGCAGAGCGTCAATTCATCATTTATGACGATGCCAATTTCAACAACATTTTAGAGATTACAGAATTTGCAGGTACTTGTGTTCTGAATTACATTATCGATGATAGCGATCCGATGGATCCTATTGATATTGACTGTTCGGACATAGAAGATTTGGTTATTGATTGTAGCACCATCATTCCCGCTGATCAGACTTTGACAGATTATATTGATGGAGAACTGACTACAACTGGAGATGGAATCCTTACGGGTTCAAGCTCTTCTACAGATAAAATACTTACGATAGAAAACAACTTCTTGTTTACTGGAAGTGGAACAACAAGCGATATTATTTTTACGGGATTCACTGGAAGTGGCAGTAATCCTGATGCTATATTTATAACAGGTAGTGGAACAAGTCAAGACATCATATTTACAGTTAGTGACATCAATGGAAATACCGCCACATGTTCGCAGTTGGTTACGCTCAACCTAGATGTGGATGATATTGATATGGAATTGGACATTACATGTAATGCTCCTGAGGTAATGCTTGTAGATGGCTCAGCAGTAGTGACAGCATTATCGCTGGTAGATGAGATCAACGATGCTTGTTTTGCTACAGGACCATATTCTTATGCAATAGCATGCGCGGCAGCAGGACCATGCAACAATCCTGATGACCTTCTCTTTACAGAAACCAAAACATTCTGCTGCGATCAGCTAGGGTCATCGGTCAATGTAATCGTAAGGGTTACTGATGCAAACGGAAACGAAGCAACTTGCAATACGACCGTTGCTGTAGAGTCAGAAAACGGAAACCAACCATTAGCAATAAACTGTACCAATGAATCGGTTCAGTTGGATGAAAACGGCAATGCTTCAATAGAAGCTCAAGAACTCGTAGAGGAGATTGTGGAAGCATGTGACTCTCAAGGGCCTTATACTTTTGAGCTAGCTTACCTTTCTGCTGGTCTATGCAACAATGTAAATGATTTAATCTTTGAAGATATGAAGTCATTCTGCTGTGAGCAGATAGATACAGAGGTAGGTCTTATTGTAAGAGTTACCGATAAAAATGGTGTCATGGCTACTTGTGAAACTACTGTATCAGTAGAAGCAGGAAACAATACCAATACAGATCCAGAATTAATTTGTACGAGTGAGTTTGTTTCGCTTGACGCAAATGGTGTTGGAAGCATACAGGCAACAGAACTTGTTGAAGATTTTATTGAAGGATGTGGCTCTGTAGGCCCTTATACTTACGAAGTAGCATGTGTAACTACTGGTCCTTGTAATAATCCAAATGATTTAACTTTTAGTGCAAGCAAATCTTTCTGTTGTGCACAAGTAGGAACAATGGTTCAACTTATAGTCAGAGCAACTGATGCCAATGGAGAAATGACCACTTGTCTTACAAATGTGACTGTACAATCTGCCAATGGCGACAACGAAACCGAATTGGTTATAACGTGTAGTAATGACAACATTGTCTTGGATAGTGATGGCAATGCAACCGTACAAGCTGCAGATCTTGTTGATAATATTACTGATGCATGTGGTGCATCTGGACCATATACCTATGAGTTGGCTTTCGTGGAGGTAACATCTTGTTACAACATCAATGATCTACTTTTTGAACCAACAAAAGATCTTTGTTGTGAACAAGCAGGAACAGATGTTGAAGTAATTGTGAGGGTTACCGATGCAGATGGAAATATGGCTACTTGTGTAAGCACACTTACGGTAGAACCACAGGATGACAATTTTGCGATTGTATGTGCAGGTTCGCAACAGGCAATATTGGAGGACAACGGATTGGCTGTAGTTGCTCCACAGAACTTCATTTTAGAAATACTAGATAATTGTGGTTCGTCAGGACCATACACCTATGAAATTGCAAAAGTGAACGCAGGCCCATGCGGCATTCCTAATGATATCGTATTCGAATCAGGCAAGGCATTTTGTTGTGCAGAGATTGGCACCGTTCCAGTAATTGTAAGAGTGACAGATGTGAATGGAAGCGCCGCTACTTGTATGACAAACGTAGAAGTGGTTGACATCATTGATCCTGTTATTACTAGCTGCCCAGCAAATCAGACAGTACATTGTTCTACACCGATAGACTTAAATGATTTAACACCGTTTGGAGTAGCGACAGGAACTGACAACTGTAATTTAGACATTATAGAATCACATGAAGATTTAAGAGACGAATGTGGATTGGGAGACATCATCAGAACATTTACATTCAAAGATGACTCAGACAATACTGTAAGCTGTGAGCAGATTCTTACTGTCTACAACAATGACCTATTTGACGAAAGTGATATTACTTGGCCAGATAATAAGACTTATGCTGATATGTGTAACCTAGTGATACCAACACCAGCAGATTCTGGGTCGCCAACATTCTCGAGTACAGCTTGTAGTTCAGTACTTGTTACTCATACAGATTCCGTGATTGAATTTGCTGAGGGATGTTATGTAGTTAACAGAAAATGGGTCGTAATCGATTGGTGTCAATTTGATAGTGATGCACCGAGCAGTACATATAGATGGGAAAACATTCAGGTACTGACATTTGAAAACAATGTTGCGCCGACTTTCGATACTTGTCAAAGTGTAGTTGAATCATGTGGCAATGAGATTAGTTGTTCAGGAATAATCAACCTTGAAGTTAACGCAACGGATGACTGTGCTGACGCTGCTGATCTATTGTATGTGTATTCTTTGACTTTGGAAGATGGAACAGTAGTAAATGGAACAGGCAACAGCATCAATGAACCTTATCCATTTGGTACGCACAGTATTGTGTGGGCGGTTACAGATGGATGTGGCAACCAGGCAACTTGTGTCCAGTCAGTAACGATAAAAGATTGCAAGCCACCGACAGCCGTATGCTTAAGTGGAGTGAATATAAATCTATCACAGAACCCTGGCGAAGATCCAAGTGCGGTGATCTGGGCAGTCGATTTAGATGCAAGTTCATCTGACAATTGCACGCCTACCGAAGAACTAGAATTTTCATTCAATACCGACTTCACGGAGCCATCAATGTACTTTGATTGTACGGATATCGGATCTCACAATGTAGTATTGTACGTAAGAGACGGAGATGGCAACATTGGAATCTGTAAGTCAGATATTGGGGTTCAAGACAACTTTGACCTATGTGACAATACATTACAAGAAGAGGGAGAAGTATTGATATCAGGAAGAGTATCTGCACACAACAACGTGACGATGGAAGATGTAGATGTGATGTTGGATCATGGTAACGATCCGATTTATTTAACTACAGATAATGAAGGTAATTATGCCTTTGAGCACCTTCCAAAATACGACAACTTCAAGTTGGTTCCTTCGTTTGAAGACGAACCATTGAATGGATTATCGACAGCGGATATTGTATTGATTCAGAGACACATTCTTGGATACCAAGAACTAGACAGTCCGTATAAAATCATTGCAGGAGATGTAAACAACTCAGGTAGTTTATCTGCAGTTGATATCATAGAATTGAGAAAATTAATATTAGGAAAACAAAAAGAATTTTCTAATTCGACTGTATGGAGATTTGTTGAATCGGGTCAAAAGTTTGTTGATCCAGCTTCACCGTTCCCATACCACCAGACTATGAATCTGACAGCGCTTAATCAAGATGCCAACGACATGAATTTCGTTGGAGTTAAGACCGGCGATGTTGACTATAATGCTTTTATAAATGGTTTCATCCCAGAAATCCTATCTTTTAGATCCTCACAAACTTTGAGTCTTGTTAGTTCAAGCTTAGAGAGGGGTTCTGTCCAACTAACAGTAAATGAAGAACAAGAACTTACTGGATTCCAACTGGCATTCAAGAGTTCTGGTTCTTTGGATCAACTTAATCTGACTTCTGATCTTATTCAGATCGACGAAAACAACTTTGCCATCGAAGGCGATATTGTTAAAATAAGTTGGTCTTCAGCAGAAGCTATCACAGTCAATGAAGGAGAGATTCTCTTCTCCATTAACTTTGATGGCGATGTTGATTTCCAGTTGGTAAATGATCTTCCAATGTTTACTACCGAGGCATACAATGCGTCAGTAAATACAATGAACATTGAGATCAATACCAAAACAAATCTTGTTAACAATAATTGGCAGGTGTTTAGAAATTCACCTAACCCATTTGTCGACTATACGTACATTCCATTTACGGCACCTACAAAGTCAATGCTTTCACTTTCTGTTTTTGATGTTAACGGAAAGTTGATCATGAGCAAGACCCGAGAAGTAGAGCAAGGATATCAGAAGTGGGAGCTGTCTGCCTCTGACTTAGGGAATGTACATGGAGTTTTATATTATAGGCTAGAGTCGGAAGACTTTAGTTCAACCCAACCATTTATACGGTTGAAATAGAGAGAAATATTATTCGTAATTTTTGCCGCGACTAAGTTGCGGTCCCATGAATGTGATAATAGAACCTGAACCTCGCCTTAACCAAGCGAGGTTCTTTTTTTTGGTTCCTGTTTATTTTACATATTTTTTTTCATGGTTTCCCATGCTTTATCAAAATCATCATCGTATAAAACCAATGACGATTTTCCATTTGTGGCCATCCATTCTTTCTGACTTGGAAACAACCAATCGCTCACATCTTTGATTCCTTCACCAAGCAAGCTATTGATTCTTGCTGCTTGAAGTGGATGCATTGGTAATTGTTTGTAAACGGAATGCTTTAAATAATACTTTGGATCTCTGTCTTTTCTGAAACCCTTACTTCCTTCAAGCATATCATCGGCACATTGCGATGCTTCTCCTTTTTTGGTCAATTGTTTTTCAGAAATCAATCGATCGTCATATACTACCTGGACAACTTCTCTTCCATCTTGCCATCCCGCGGTGGTACTATATACGCCATTCAATTTTCCAAATGCTTTTTCGCCAGACCAAAAACAATACATAGAGTAGGTTGCTTGAGCTGTAGGTTGCGTATTTAATATGTCTTGGAGTAACTGTACATCTTGTGGTATTTTTTTGCCCCTTTCGGCAAATGATTGTACAATGCCAGAAAGCAATCCTGCAGAAGAATAATTGCCATTGATCCTATCAATTAGATTTTCTCCTCTTTCGTCGACAATTCTCACTACTGGATTATTCCATGTCGGTTCATTATACTTACTGAGTATTTTTCTGTCCTCTCCACCTTTATTATTGAAGATTGCCAAAGGAACAAAATAGTGTTCAATAACATCTACGAGCAAAGGGTGACTTAATACGTTGTCGCCGTAATTTCTACAAGTTGCACATCCCGGCACTTCTTGAAACAATATCAATACGGGCTTATCTTCTTGTTTGCTTTGCTTGAGCGCATCATCATAAGATCTCAACCAATCTACAGTTCCCAACTCTTGGAGTCCTTGAGAAATCATGGTTGTGCTAAACAAAGTAATAACCAAAATACTTAGGATAGATTTCATGTTTCTAATTTTTAATCTTAACGTCAATATAACTCTTGGCGGTAACGAAAATCAATTCCCGCGCTAGGTCCGAAATACTTTCGTCATTTAACATGTCTTCGGTGAAAGCAAGTAATTCTTCTTCCTTATAACCGTCAAACATCAGATCCATTTTTTCTTTCCAGCTTTTCCCCTTCCAATTAAATTGTTCCCAATTTTTATCTTCGATTGCTTGAAATTTTTTGGGGTCAAACTCCTTCCCTTTTTCTTCTTTTAGAATGGATCGGTAAATAACGAGGTGGATAAACAACATTGTTTCTTTCTCTACTTCTGAAAGTAAGTGAAAGTCATCGCCTAAAAGATATCCAGAAAATGTTTTCTCTTCAGAAACAAAATCTAAAATATTTTCATCCACTTTGTTTGACACGAGTTCGATCTCTTGATCAATGGTTGACTCTTTAATCATAGTACATCTTTAATAAGAAAGAAGCCATCGTTGCCTTTCTTTTGATACAAAGGCATTAGCAATCTGCCACTTTCTGGACTTAAAACATCTCCATTCTTATCTGTCGCCAAGACTTCTCCTTTTTCAACTTTTTGAAAACTGGTATAACCTGGTTTCATCACAAAATTATCAGATTCCGATACTGCGTGTCTCATTATCAACTCAGTAACCTTCGGAAGGTTTCTCGAATATTCTAATAAAATCTGATCATGTATATTTTCGACATCATTGGGTAAAACCATATTTACGGTACGCATAAGGTTCACGATCGCCGCAATCGCCCTATTGATAGACTTATGCTCTTCGTGTTGCCCAGATTCAAAAGTAATCGTGACCGTTTCGATCGGCATGTTGTCTGTTTTAAAGTAGTGAAGTGTCGTCCCGCTTATACCTTTTAGCATTCCCTTAACAACTGGAGCATGCAGATTGCTAGCAATATCTAAGCTCTCTTGGTTCTCAGCAGGAATACTAAATATCCCTCCAAAAGAAGATGTCGTGTGCAAGTCTAAAATATAAAGTTTGCTGGCTTTGGTTTCTTCGCAAGCGTCATAAATGGTGTTTAGAATTTCAAGCATCTCTTTGTCTTCAGTATCAAGATCAGCCTGATCTGTCTTCTTTATCCGTTCAATATTTTCTACTGACCATTGGCGATTGATATCCTTATCGATAAATCGTTCATGCCGGTTGTAGGCAGAAAGGTTTCCAATCATTCCAATAAATGTTCCGTGAAACACAAAATTTGGATTGGTGATTGGTTCGACTTCTAACATTTTTTCTAGCATGGCTATTGCCTTGATGCCCATCGGCTCATTTCCATGCATTGCACCAATGGTTATAAAAAGAGGACCTGGCTTTGATCCTTCATACCTTGCAACAATTCTTTCTCTATTCACTTTATTTGTTTGCTCGTTTCCACGCCCATAGATACAATGATGCTGAAGTTCTATAGGGTCTCCAATTTTCTGCAATTTCTTGCATTTCTTTGATAAGTTGTTTCTTTTCGGATTTCAAATTATATAATTTTTTCATGGCAATCTGAATTCCCAAATCTTTTGCCGGTAATACATCAGGTCTGAGCAATTGAATCATTAAGATCATCTGTGCTGTCCACTCCCCTACCCCTTTTATTTGCGTAAGCGTATCAATGACTTCTTCATCTGACATTGATTCCCATGTTGATTCTTCGATTTGGTTTTCAGAGAAAAAACGGGCAATGTTTAAAATATAACCACTCTTTTGATTGGATAATCCTGCAGTCCTTAATTCTTCTTGGCTGTACATCAACAAGTCTTCAGGCAGGAAGTCATCGGTACCGATATACTTTATAAATCTATCATGAATACTTGCTGCCGCTTTGACTGAAATTTGTTGATACACGATGTTTTTCACCAATTCGTGGAAAACGGTCATGGAATTGGGTAGGTATAATATTTCATGATCTTTTACAACCTGTTTCATGATTGGGTCCTTAGACAGGTGGTTTTTGATCTTTTTACTCATATTTTTACTCTTTTAGGGGGAATTTCTAAATTGAAAGCCCAAACACATTAGTAAAAATTATAATGTTTGGCACAAGATTTGAACCAAGATAGGAAACCTGAATGAGAAATGATTTTGATACTTGTGATGCTGATCTGCGGATCGGCTAATTTTACCCCCGAAGACAATTATGACGCCATTGCAGCCTCATACATCGAACAATACAAAGAACTGGCGATCATAGAAATGCATCGCTCTGGAGTTCCGGCAAGTATTACCCTTGCACAAGCACTTATAGAAACCAATGCTGGAAGAAGCAATCTGGCAACGAAAGCAAACAATCACTTTGGAATTAAATGTAAGAGAACGTGGAATGGGGAAACCTATTATCACGAAGATGACGACTACAACAAGGAGGGAGATTTGATCGCTTCTTGTTTTAGAGCCTATGGCTCAGTCATTGAATCTTATGCAGATCACTCCAACTTCCTACGAACAAAGGAAAACTATATATCATTGTTTTTATTGGATCGATACGACTATAAAAACTGGGCACTTGGCTTGAGCAGTAGCGGTTACGCCACCAATCCAAAATATGCGCAAATGATAATATCTAAAATTGAGACTTACGGGTTGGACCAGTACGATAAATACCCTGATCCAGCAGACAAGTTTAAAAAATAAGGACGATTGATTCCAAATATGTATATATTTGGGTGAGCCAAAGCTGTTGATGATAGACAAAGAGCTATAAACCAATCCCTAGAGGATTTATAATAGAATCGAAATCAACCTACTCGATGTTAATTTTTAACTGGCTTTGGCTTTTTCTTTCTCCTCTACGATCTCCTTTTGTCCTTGTACCTTTTTTCTGATCTATCTTGTTTTACGATTGGCTCACGAGTCATCTCTTTGATGTCTTTTCGCATTTTAGCGATATCTACCGCTTGGAGAATAGCCGTTCTGAAAGATGAAACATCTACCACATTTTTACCTGCGATATCGTATGCCGTTCCATGGTCTGGAGAAGTACGTACAATCGGAAGTCCCGCAGTAAAGTTGACACCATTTCCAAAAGTCAAAGCTTTGAATGGAATCAAACCTTGGTCGTGATACATGGCCAATACGGCATCAAATTTCTTAAACTCTGAAGATCCAAAAAATCCATCTGGCGGATATGGACCCGCTACAAACATGCCTGTTTTTTTAGCCTCTACGATGATTGGTTTGATGAAGTCTGTTTCTTCTGTACCGATGGCACCATTGTCTCCTGCATGTGGATTCAATCCCAAAACAGCAATCTTTGGTTTGTCTATTCCAAAATCCTTTCTTAGGCTTTGGTCAAGCATGATCAACTTGGTACTAATTTTTTCTTTCGTGACTTTCTCATTGATCTGAGAGACAGGGATGTGGTTGGTGACCAAGGCAACACGCAATCCATCAGCGACCATCATCATCACCGTTTCTTTTGCATTGAATGCTTTCGCCAAATATTCAGTGTGGCCAGGAAATTCAAATCCTGATTTTTTCATTGCCTCCTTGTTGATAGGAGCAGTTACAATGGCATCAATAAGTCCATTTTGAGCATCTTCAACAGCATGCTTCATTGCTAAAGCGGCTAATTTTCCTCCTTCTTCTGTTGCCTCTCCGATGGTAATGTTGGCATTTGAATCCCAACAGTTCTTAATATAAATGTTTCCTTCTTTCAGTTTTCCCTTGGAATCATAATATGCTGGATGAAAGTCTTGAGCTCCAATAATATTTCTGTAGTAAGATATTACCTTGGAAGAACCATAAATAACGGGGATAAACCTGCTAGATATCTTCTTATCCTTCAGTGTTTTAATGATCAATTCTGGCCCTACACCGTTTATATCGCCTATTGTAATACCTATTCTTAACTTGCTCATCTTCTGTTCTTTGTGTGCGAAGATATGTGTTTTTAAATTAGTCAATGTAATCCCTCAATGACCTTTCTGATTTAGGCCAATTTGAACCATTTTACTTTTCTTACTTCTGTCCATCGTTTTTTCGCTTTTAAAGCAAATTTTTATCCTTTAATCATAAAAAACGGGCCATTGATTGACATCTAGATGCTTTTAATTTTTCCTCCGTCGACTTGCAAATTTACACCTGTGATATAGCTGGCATCCGGCGATGCCAAAAAGGCAATCGCTTTGGATATTTCTTCTACTTCTGCAAATCTCTTCATAGGTATTTCATCGAGCATGGTATTGGTTGCTTCTTCAAGCGTGAGGTTCAGTTTTTCTTGTTTGGATTTTAGTATGTTATCCAGGCGGTCGGTTTTCGTGGTGCCTGGTAAAATGCAGTTTACCGTTACCCCTTTATCTGCCAATTCAAGAGAGAGCGTTTTTGACCAACTTGCCATGGCTCCTCTGATGGTATTGGATACGCCCAAGCCATTGATCGGTTGACGCACAGAAGTGGAAACAATATTAATGATGCGTCCATAACCGGCTTCTTTCATCGTCGGTATCACTTGTTTGGAAATAGAATGGCTTGCGATAATGTGCAACTTAAAAGCATCTAGTAATTCTTCAATATCTGCATCTGATAATTTACCAGGTGCAGGTCCACCACAATTATTGATAAGTATATGGATCGGTTCACTAGAAACTATCTTTTCTATTTCTTGCTGCAACAGTTCTAGATTTTTGAAATCTACACTGATGCTTTTGTTTTCCATTTAAAGTGTTGATGGTTTCAATCCCTTCTTTCAACATGGAAGTAGATCTACCAAGGAGAATAATTTTGCATCCTTTCTTAGCTAGTTCAGTGGCCGCACCAAATCCCAAGCCTCTGGAACCTCCGCATACAAGCGCACATTTATTATCTAGAACTTTTGTCATGTTGTTAAATTTAAACGTCAAACATTTGGCTTGACCAATGATATAAAGACCAAAACAAAATTAATAAAGGGAGCGAGATAATAAGAATATACTGGTCATCACCCTTTCTTCTAGCTTTTGCTTTACCTTTGTACCAGTGAAAACAAAGAAAAAATACGGCCAGCATTTTTTAATCAATGTTGGAATCAAGGAAAAAATCGTTCAAGCGATCATAGATCATGTACCTTTTAAGGAAAACTTGCTGGAGATAGGACCAGGAGAAGGCGTCATCACCAAGTATCTTGTGAAGGAAGATTACAAGCTAAAGGTATGTGAGATCGATCCTGATATGGTAGAAATTATCAAGCGAGATATTCCTGAATTGAAAGAGGATCAGATAGTTTTTGGGGATGCTGTAAGAATGGATACGAATATCTTTTTTGACAAGGAAGTTTTTCACTTGGTTGGTAATTTTCCATACAATGTTTCCTCGCAATTGCTCTTCATGATGTATGAAAACAAGGAACAGATTCCGACCATGATCGGTATGTTTCAAAAAGAAGTTGCAGATAGGGTTGTCGCTCCTCCTGGCTCAAAAACATATGGAATCTTAAGTGTGCTTCTTCAAGCATACTATGATTGTAAAAGATTGTTTTTGGTTTCTCCTGGATCATTCAACCCACCGCCCAAAGTGGACAGTGCGGTCATATTACTAACAAGGAACAAAACCAAGAACCTAAGTTGTGATGAAGTACTCTTTAAAAGAGTCGTGAAAATGGCATTTAGTCAAAGAAGAAAAATGTTGAGAAATACCTTGAGGTCTTTATTGACGGAAGAGCTACAACAAAAAGAAATATATACCAAGAGACCAGAACACTTGAGTGTTCAAGATTTTATAGATATTACCACAGAAATAGAAAAAAGCAAACAATGAGTTTAGAAGAAAAAATCAATCAGGATCTGAAAACAGCTATGAAGGCAAAGGATCAAGCTGGCTTAAGAGGAATCCGTGCTATAAAAAATGCAATCCTTCTTACAAAAACGGATGGTAGCGGAACAGAACTTGATGAAGCAGGTGAAATCAAATTGGTTCAGAAGCTGATCAAGCAAAGAAAAGATTCTTTGGATATTTACAAGAAACAGGACCGAGCAGACTTGGCAATTGTAGAAGAAGAAGAAATTGCTGTTCTAAAAAAATATCTTCCTGCTCAATTGTCAGAAGATGATTTAATTCCAATTATTCAGGAAATCATCAACAAAACAGGAGCAGATTCAATGAAGGATATGGGTAAAGTTATGGGTATGGCATCGGGTCAACTCGCAGGTCAAGCAGATGGCAAAACAATCTCAGCTATTGTCAAAAAACTGTTAAATTGATTTGAAAAATTAAAATGTTAAGATACTAGTTATTACCTTTATTAAGGCGAGACCTGAAAAGCCATGTAACGAGTAAGGGGTGTAAGCTGAAAAACCTACGAGTAAGCGAAAACAAAAAAATTCTGATCAATATGAAGTCAATTTTTACTACGATTGCATTTTCATTGGTAATGGCTCTTTGTTTAGGAACTTCAGCGTTTGCTGTACCTCCTGTTTCAGAGACAACTTCCAATAGCGAACTTACTGCTATTTCTTTCAATGATTTGGTGAATATGACACCGCAACAGTACACTGAATTAACAGGTGAAAAACTAAGTTTCACTCAAGTGGTTGCTTTGAAATACACACAACACAAATTGAAAAAAGCTAGCAACGGAAAAGATCCTATCGAAGACGATAAGGTGCTTATGATTATTCTTGCAATCTTAATACCACCTGTAGCTGTATATCTACTTTATGATATAGGGCAAGAATTCTGGGTAAACATAATTTTAACTTTATTATGTGGAATACCAGGTATGATTCACGCTTTGATTCTTGTATCTAAGAAATTTAACTAAGATATAAATATTGGTGTACGCTGAAAAACCATAATAGAGTAAGCAACTAAAGCCATAGTAAATATGAAATCTATGTTATTAAAAATAGTATTCATGTTGACTATGGCTTTTTTCTTTGTACCTACAGTAACTTTTGCCTCTCCAAAAATAGCTAAAGAAAAACAGCAGAATCTGGACGTAACTTCACTCCAACGGTTACTCAATGTTACTCCACATGAATACACAGAACTCACGGGTAAAAAAATGAACTTTGGCCAAGTAGTCAAATTGAAGTTAACGCAGCAGTTTTTCAAGCACCAAATCTTAAAAAGTAAAAGTTTAGACGATGAACCCAAAAGTCAAATCATTGCATTCCTCATTTGTCTTCTTGTTGGATTTTTAGGAATACATAGATACTATCTAGGTTATACTGCTATTGGAGTTTTACAGACTCTTACGTTTGGTGGGTGTTTGATCTGGTGGATTATTGATATTATTCTGATATTAAGTGGCACTCTAGGGCCTGCAGACGGAAGCGATTATTATCCAACTTTCGAGGATTTATAAGCCATGAATAAGATGTCCAAAATATTTTTGTATATCCGTCTTGCCGCTTATTTCATCATACCCATTGTGTTGATACTTTTACCTGCCAATTACTTTGATGGCGGAACCAGTAAATGCTTGTCGGTACTTTTATTGAACCAAGAGTGTATAGGTTGCGGAATGACAAGAGCTTGCATGCACTTTATTCATCTGGATTTTACAGAAGCCATCTCATACAATCTTTTGGTATTGATTGTCTTTCCGATATTGGCTTTTATATGGTTTATGTGGTTCAGAAAAGATTATAAAAAATGGAAAGCATTGAAGCAGTCTTAGTCTGCCAAGAATTCAAAGATTTCATCTAGCTCGTCAAAACTTTTCAATCCCGTTTTTATTTCTTCTCCTCCTTCTAAGCAAAATCCTGCGCGCAACTTGGTGTCTTCCAATAATTCTAAATTAAACGATGTAGAATCAATATAAACTTCATGACCTGCATTGATATAAGAATTGGCACTTTTAGGATTGCACACAATGATGGTATCCAAGTTGCGAATCATTTCAAATTGAGACGTACGGTAAAAACATTTGCCTTGAGCAAAATCCCACACCTCAATAACGGATTGCTTGTCAGTGATAATACCGGTTAGGTTGTGCAGTGTTTTATTCTCAAGTATGAAATTCAAATCTTCATGACCAGAAAAGTCACCAATAAATTCTGGACCAGCCAACCACTCAATAATTTCTTTGATGTTTTCAGGACCGATATACGCTTCACTTCCTGAGCTAATATCAAAACTCATATAATCAACCATCCAAGCTGCAAAATATCTTGCATCTGTCAGGTTACGAATATTGCTTGCTATGATTTTCTTGGATAACATTATTGTAGAAAAGGGTTTATTTTTTGTTCGTTTCCAATAGTGGTACTAGGGCCGTGTCCAGAATAAACAATGACATCTTCACCCAAAGGAAAAAGTTTGTTTTTTATACTCGCAATCAAGGTGTCAAAATCGCCTCCAGGCAGATCAGTACGACCAATACTTCCTTGAAACAAAACATCTCCTCCGATGAGTTGCTTACTCTCTCTATGGAAAAAAGAAACACTCCCTGGAGAATGGCCTGGAGTAAATAAAACCTCAAGCTTGGTCTCACCAAATTCAATCACCTCGTCTTCTTCAATGAAACTTTCGATTTCAGGACTAGGATCATAATTGATCTGATAAATCTTGCTTGATATCTCCGCAGCGGCTAAAACCGGTATTTCTGCTTTATGTGCATGTAGCTTAAGTCCATATTTTTCAAAAATATAGCGATTACCCAAAATGTGGTCAATATGGCAATGCGTATTGACCAATTTTACTGGATTAAGGCCATTAGATTCAATAAAATCAGTAAATAGTTGCTGTTCTTTTCTTGTATTACACCCTGGATCCACAACAATACACGACTTTGAAGCGTCATATAAAAGATAAGTGTTTTCAGAAAATTCGTTAAATGTAAATACTGCGACTTCCATCATTTCTCATTTAGTGTGCTAAATTACATATCTTTAGAATAGCGTAGACCTTTCATGAAGCTTAATGTTCTCCATATCATTTTCATCTTGCTTTTTCCCCTTTTATTAACGGGGCAAAGCATCAATACCAAATTTGGAAAAAACCGGGTACAATACCACGATGATTTCAACAAATGGGATAGATATGAAACTGAAAACTTTATCTGCTATTGGTATGGTAAATCTAGAAACATCGGTCAATCTACAGCACAAATGGCTGAGCTTGATCACGACGAGATTCAACGGATTCTAGAACACCGTCTTAATAAAAAAATAGAAGTGGTTGTGTATGTTGATCTCAGCGACATGAAACAAACCAACCTAGGAAATGAAGAATCATTTCACTCTGAAGACAATACCACTCAAGTAGTAGGAAATAAAATGTTTGTCTACTTTGATGGAGATCACCGACATCTTAGAAAACAAATCCGAAAAGGAATCGCAACGGTTTATATTAACTCTATTCTTTTTGGATCAAACATTCAAGAGCAAGTTCAAAATTCCATCAGACTACGATTGCCAGAATGGTTTACGCGTGGACTCATTTCTTTTGCTGGAAGTAATTGGGATTATCAGATTGAGGATAGTCTGAAGGATATCATACAGTCAAACCCAAAGAAATATTTACGTTTTGATAAATTGTTACTAGACCATCCTGAAATTGCAGGGCATAGTATGTGGTACTACTTGGAACAGATGTATGGCATGGCCAACATTGCCAATCTCGTATACCTAACCAGAATCAACAGAAAACTGGATGAAAGTTTTTATTATATCCTAGGTGTACCCTTCGAACAAATCCAAAAAGATTGGTCTAAATTTTATCAAGCGGGGCTTAATATTACCATGGAAGTAGATGAAAGTATTCCTGAAAATGCAATCCAAATAAAAAACAAGAGAAATCTTCCTTATTCCTCTATCAAGATTAATCACAAGGGAGATCAGTTTGTTTATGTACTAAATGACCGAAGTAAATTCTTTGTCCACCTCTACGATAAAAAAACAAATACAACAAAGCGTCTTCTAAAATTTGGAACAAAAAACATATTCCAAGAAACGGACTTTAATTATCCATTGGTTGCATGGCACCCATCAGACCGATACGTTACTTTTGTTTTTGAACACAAGGATATTATCTATATCCAAGAGGTAGACGTTGTGGATGGTGAAATAAAGGAAACAACTTTTCCTTCCAATTATCAAAGGATCTTTGATATCGACTACATCGATGGAGAAAATTATATGATCAATGCCTCAGAA
>CALFDU010000008.1 GCA_937950315.1 uncultured Saprospiraceae bacterium
GAAAAATTTTAGCTTGTCTTTCTACAGCGGTGGTTTTTTCTTTGTTACTTTCTTTTGTGCGGTAGACAAAATAAAGTAAAAAGCTATTTGAAATAAAATCTATTCAAAAAAGCACATGATCCCTCAAGAAAATTTTTAAAATGAAATCTAGATTAACTAACCTCCCATTATGCGGTAGACAAAAGAAAGGAAAATGTTATTTGAAATAAAATCTAATAAAACAAGCACCTGATCCTTCAAGAAAATTTTAAAAAATACTTTTTGTAAAAATAAAAAGACATCTACGACAACCAATCTTCTTTGTTACTCTTTTCTTTCCCAAGTCTTTGAACCCACAAAATACCTCCACGCTGCCAACCCACCTACAAATGAAAACCCTGCCAACATCCAAAACACATCCTGATGTCCCTCAGCCCCCGGCGCACGATCCAACAAATATCCCATCGTTGGTCCTGCAAATATATCCGGCGTGTACCCAATCAATGAGATCAGCCCAACCGCAGTCCCTGTCAGCACCAATGGAATTTTTCCCTCCTTCATCACAGCAAAGTACAAGGATCTCGCCGCATAAGTTCCCAAGGCAACGATCAATATAGAAATGAAAAACAAATAGGTCGACGTAGCACTGATCAAGCCCGTAGCGAATAGTAGCGCCCCAGCGAATGTAATGAAGAAACTCACCATCAACCAAAAAGTTGTCTTGGTCCTGTCTGCAAGAATGCCTATCGTAATTCCGACGATCGGTCTGATGAAAAGCAAGAAGGTGCCCACCTTGGCAGATTGCACCTGGTCATACAACATCACATCCTGGGCATACAAGGAAAAGATATCCGTAATCTTATAGGCCACATAAGCACAAAGTATGATGATCATGAGAAGCCATACAGACGGCAGACGCAACACCTGCATAATTTTATCCTTGCTCAGTTTATCTAGTACCAAACTTTTTTCCTTCTCATCATCCAGTCGCATAAAAAACCATACCAATATTCCCACCACCGACACAATGGCAGATGAAATCAGAATGACATACCTAAATGCCACTTGTCTATCTTGTACACTGGCCTCCGCAATTTCAGTCGTGATGAACAAAGAAAATACAATCACGCCCAGCATCCCAAACAATGCTCCGACCATCCCACGACCACCATCTAGAAAACCAAATGCTTTCCCTTGAGAATGATTTCCGCCCCATACTCTCGTCGCCTTAATCATCGGCGCCCAAAACAAAAAGATCGTCGTAAATCCCCAATACCCATATAAAATCCGAAGGGTAAAATAATCAGGGAATTGGGCATACACCAATCCACCCAGCGCCGTCATCCACAGCGCGACAGCAATCAATTTTCTCGGAGGAAACTTATCCGCAATCGGCCCACCAATCAAATACGAGATCAATGCCACAATCCCATACACCGAAAAACACAATCCCAACTGCGTATTGTCCAATCCAAATGCATCCAGTACCGTCGGCCTGAAAACCCTCGCCAGTACAAACGGTAGAATGAATACCGATTCGCCCGCAAGAATAAGAAGCAGCAAGTAATACCAAGGTGCTTTGTAGGATTGATCGTTCATATTACGCACAGAGTTGTATTTTTACTCAAATGGTTGGAAGATAACAAATAAGGCAGTGATTTGACCGTTGAATCTGAATATTCCGATACATTTTGCTTGTATTTAAATCTTTTTCTTGCAAGGTGTCACATTTGACTACTGCGCTGGGTATTATAAATAGAATACATGCTGAGTCGACTTTCAGTTTTTTAATCACCGAGTTTTGATGTATGGTCAAGCGCTCAATCAATCATTATCATGAAAATTAATTATTTATCAATATACCTGTTGTTTGTTTTAAGTCTTGTTTTGTTTACTTCTTGTGAGAAGGAGTCGATCGATGATACGGTCATAGAAATGGAAGAAGCATTGCCACTTGAAGTGCTCTGCGATATGACAGCCTCTATCGGAATCGATTCATTACCAGTTGGAGTTTTGTATGCGGAGGTATTTCAAGGAACCGCCCCATTCGAATATAATTGGTCTACAGGCGATAGTACATCTAGCATTGCATGGAGCAGTATGATTGATACCTATGGTTTGACAGTTACAGATGTAGAAGGTTGCACAGCTGAAGCAGAATATATAGTACCCATTGATCCGTGTGAAGGATTTATCGCCTTATTGGAGACCTTTCCATCTGGTCCATTGTCTGCAAGTGCTACAGGTGGTACCACTCCATATAGTTACATGTGGTCCACTGGCGCCCAGACCCAAGAGATAGAAATTCTTACAGATGGAGTGTATTCAGTGTCAGTGACGGATTCAGAAGGGTGCTTGACAATTGCCTCTTTATTCATAATGGTGTCAGATCCATGTAGTTCATTATCCACTTCAATTGAACCAGATTTTTCAGGTGGTTTGACTGCCATTACAATCGGAGGTACAGTGCCATATATCTATGAATGGTCGGATGGTCAATTTAGCAATCCTGCAGAAATAGGTCTAGACAGTATTTATTTCGTGACGGTGACCGATGCCAATGGTTGTTTTGTAGTTGATGAAATCAATCTTAACGATCCGTGTTCGCCGATGTCAGTTGTTATTGTAGAGGAGCCTCCATTGTCAGGATCTTTATTCGCTTCCGCAAATGGTGGAACCGCACCTTACGAATATTCTTGGTCCAATGGACTAGT
>CALFDU010000009.1 GCA_937950315.1 uncultured Saprospiraceae bacterium
TCCAGCCAAAGTTAATTCTACATCTTCATTTCCGCCTGGGCAGATATCTGTTTCTCCAACAATGGTTGGCATTAGTTCGGTTAATTGTTCAACATCGATAGATGCTGTATTGGTACATCCGTTTGCATCAGTCACCGTTACTGTATATGTTCCAGATGTACTTACGTCGATGGCATTGGTTGCACTACCATCACTCCAAGCATAATCAGCCAATCCAGCTGTTGCCGTGAGCGTAGTATTAAATCCAATACAGAAAGTCATGTTTCCTTCAATGGTTACCTCTGGAGGAGTGTCCTCTGTTACTTCAACCATGGCAGTATTGGTACATCCATTGATGTCGGTCACCGTAACGGTGTAAGTACCTGCACTTCCAACACTGATTTCATTAGATCCTGTTGAGCCCTCTGACCATTGATAGTTGTCATAACCAGCAGTTGCGGTCAACATGACCATATCCGTATCACCAGGACACAGAGTCAAGTCACCCGTGATATCCACCATCGGGTCTGGTATTTCAAATACTTCAATTTCTGCTGTGTTGGCACATCCGTTGACGTCTGTGGCGGTAACGCTATACGTACCTGCCATATCAATGGTTGCTGTTGCTGCAGCATCTCCGTTAGACCATACATAACTGTCAAATGCTCCACCAGCAGTCAAGTCTAGGGTAGTGCCTGTACAGAAGTTTGGTCCTCCTGAAATGGTGACCATATCTACTATATTTTCAACAACGGTTACCGTTGAGTTTCCAGTACAGCCGTTGATATCCGTAACAGTTACAGAGTAATCACCTGGCATGTTTACTACCAGCGTTCCATCAGTCCCTGCTCCTGCTCCCCAATCATAAGATTCAAAAGTTCCCATGACAGAAAGTGTTATATCTTCAACGCCGCCTGGGCATATATCTAATTCGCCTTCAATCTGAGGCATTAATTCTGTTAATTCTGAAACGGTAACTGTAGTTTCATTGGTACAACCATTCGCATCCGTAACAGTGACTGTATAATCACCGGGAGTATCTGCATCAATCGATTCTGAAGAATCTCCAGTACTCCAGGCATATGAGTTAAATCCAGTAGTAGCTGTCAACATGGTCGAGTTATCTGAACAAAACTGTAGGTTGCCATCGATGGTCACCATAGGAGGAGTATCCTCTATAATGTCCACTGAAGCGGTACCGGTACATCCATTGGTGTCAGTAACCGTTACGGTGTATGATCCAGCCATTGATACGTCAATCGTATTTCCAGCAGAGGATCCATCACTCCAAGCATAACTATCAAATCCACTTGTTGCCATCAGTGTCACCATGTCAGTGCCACCAGGGCACAAGCTTAGATCACCCATGATATCAACCACTGGTTCAGGTGCTGGATCAATAACTATGTCGGTTGTACCTGTACAACCATTTGCATCAGTTACAGTGACTGTATAAGTACCAGGACTTGTAATATCAATATCCTGTGTTCCGCTTCCGTCACTCCATTCATAATTGTTGTATCCACCATCTGCAGACAAAGTCAATGTACCATCAGTACAGATCAATAAGTCTCCAGTAATGGTTGGAGTTGGGTTGGGGTCTTCAGTTACATCTACAGATGCTGTTCCAGAACATCCGTCTGCATCTGTAACAGTCACTTCATACGTTCCCGCTGCAGTTACTGTGATCGTTTCTGTTGTTTCTCCATTTGGCGCCCAAATGATCATGTCATAACTTGAATCTAAAACCAGATCCGTGCTTTCCCCCTCACAGAAACTTAGGTCTCCACTTATTGAAGGAGTCAATCCATCTGCTTCGATGATGTCAATTGTTGCTTCATCAGTACATCCATTTGAATTGGTAACAGTTACTGAATAAGTTCCTGCGCTACTTGCATCAATGGTGTTGGTCATTTCTCCATTTGGAGCCCATATATAGGTGTCAAATCCGCTTGCTACTTCAAGTGTAGTTGCGTTACCGATACAGAAAGAAGCCGATCCACTGATACTAATATCAGGAATAGGTGCTTCGTCAACCGTAATACTAGCTTCAACTGTACAGCCATTAGAATCAGTAGCTGTTACACTATAAGTGCCCCCACCTGTTACTTCAAATGTAGCATCTGGTCCTGCTCCTGCTCCCCAATCGTATGAATCGTATCCTGAATCTGCAGTAAGTGTTATTGTTTCTTGAGAAAGACAAATTTCGTTGTCTCCTGAAATGTTTATAGGTGTAGGTGTTACTACCGTTACAGGTACTTCAATGGCATCTGATTCACAACCATTTATTGAACATGTTACATAATATGAAACATCAGCCGACAAGGTTGGTGTAGTAAAGGTATCTCCTACATGAAGTACACTTCCTCCAGGCGCATCATACCAAGTAATCACATCTCCGCATCCAGTTAAAGTCAGTGTTGTTGATTCATCAACGCAACCAATATTTCCTGTCGGAGGAGTAGGGTCTGGGGTTGGGTTTGGTGTTCCTGCACAAGGAACACATTCAGAAACCAAGTCACAACCATCTACTTCGTAGACATCATTGATTGTACATGGATCACCATCATCACATGGTAATACTTCATTTGGTAAGATTCCTGAGCAAGATGCAACAGGTGTTCCTAAACAAGGAACACAGATTGTGCCATCACAGGCAAGTCCTTCCATGTCATTTTCAGTACATGGATTGCCATCATCGCAGGTCATAAAATTAACATCTCCATCACAGTCAGTCGGTGTACCCATACATGGTACACATATATTTCCATCGCAATCTAGTTTTACCATATCATTTTCAGTACAACTATCTCCATCATCACATGTTGTGAATTCAGGTTCTTCTACGATGTATTCCTGAGTAAAAGTAATTGGTCCATTTCCACAGTTGTCCGTGTACTCCCAAGTTCTAGTAATTGTCCCTCCTGTACATGGATCAGGAGTACCTGCTTCAGTAAATCCTACCATGCCTGTTCCATCACAATCATCCATCCATTCTAGATCTTGCGATGCAGGAATATCTGCTGTGCAAGAAACAGTTACAGAAGCGGGTGGTGTGTTGGTGAAGGATGGTGCTCCATCGTCTTCAAGTGTAATGGTAATGCTGATGATAGTTTCATCAACACAATTGGCAGCATCTTCTGCGATGGTCCAAGTTCTTGTTATTTGATCACCACATACATTGAGCATGCCATTATCAACTGCTGAAACAGTTCCTGAAACTTCACAAGGTGTACCATCAAGGCCATTGCTATAATCCAAGTCAATGGCAATAGGCACAGCCTCTCCACATGAAATAGTAACATCAACTGGTAATGTTGTTGAAAAGTTTAGATCAGGGTAAGCTGAAACAAATATATTTTGTGTGTGGGAAACTGTGTTTCCACAACTGTCTGTATAATCGTATGTTCTTTCAAAGACCCCGCCGGCACATCCATTGGTAATATCTAATTCGGAAACTGCAGCCATACCAGATCCATCACAAGCATCCGTCCAGGTAACATTTTCTGCAGGTGGTAAATCACTGATACATCCAATGGTAATATCCGCTGGTGTGTTATCAAATACTGGTGCAACATCATCCATCAAAGTAATTGTCTGAACATGGTTTACATTTTCACCACATGCAGAAGTGAAATCCCATGTTCTTGTAATCTGATCACCACATGCATTTAATGTACCTGATTCTACTGGTGTAATTGTCCCAGTTTCTTCACAGCTTGCGGTTGATTCTCCATTGGTGTATGTTAGGTCTTCCAACGGTGGCAATGGATCTCCACATCCTACTGTGATATCAGCAGGCATATCTGAAATTGTCAATGCTGTTTCAGGAACGACATTGATCGTTTGTACGTGGATAACTATATTGTTGCACTGATTGGTATATTGCCAAGTTCTAGTAATTGATCCCCCTGTACAAGGATCCATGTCTCCAACTACTTCGACCGCAGAAACTTGTCCTGTTCCATCACAGTTGTCTATCCAAGTTAAGTCTTGCGCTGGTGGCGCATCGTCTACACAGGATATAGTCATTCCGAAAGGTACTAGCAACAATGAAGGAAAATTATCCTTGGTTGTATAACTCCATGTTTCGGTAATGATGGTTTCTTCTCCACACTCATCCGTTATGGAATAAGTTCTTGTGGTTAAGTACTCACATCCAGATTGTAAAACCCCTGGGTGGTCATCTGTGATGACAACATCACTAGCATCAACTGCGGTACAATCATCAGAAACATCCGTGATCGGAAGTGGGTCAGGGAGAACTGGTGTAGTCTCTGCACAACTGATAATAACAGTTGGTATGTCAGAAGTGGAGCCATCTATTTCCAATACTGGTGGTTGGTTGGCTGGGCATTGATCGCATTGACCAAAGCTTTCTGTCGCATGACAAAGACTCAATGGAAGAAGAATGCATAGAAGCATTGCCTTTCTTAGATAAATAAAACTGTGCATGTTTTTATTTTGTTATGTTTTTATAGGTGCTAAAAACTATAACATGAGGTGTTAAAAACTATGCAGTTTTGTGTTTAAACATTATTCAAAAAAGGGATTGGGTTAAAGGTGATTTTTGCCGAATATGGGGTGAGGTGTAAAATCACATTTGTCAAAAATTAAACAGATTACAAAAGTATGCTTTTAGCTTCTTTGCTTTTTGGCTATTAGCAAAACTGTCGGCAATTGCTCATTGTAGCTTAAAAGGCCTGATATCATTGGGTGAAATCCGACTTTCAAACTATGATTAAACTGCTTGTTTAAAGGTGCAATTACTATACCGCTATTGGCTTAATTGATTGAGGATTAGATATGTAAAATAGTTACTATTTATAAATCACTGAAGGCTTGTGTATTCGTTTGGTTGCGTCTTCTTCGATCTTCGAATTTTCAATTATTTAGACAAACCCATTTCTGAAATTGTTAGAATCGCCCGACGAAGATCTTCGGATGTTTTTAATTTGTTTTTTGAATTGCTTAATATGTTATCAATTTTCTTTTTGTTTCCAAAGACAGAAGTCAGTCCTTTTTTACTAGCCTTGAGATCCGTGAATTCTCCATTAAACTCTATGTTGTAAATAGACTTTCTTTTTAATGTTTTGGTCGTCATTGTTTTACCTGGGATTTCCTTTTTGTTTATGTTCTCGACGATATAGAATTGTTCATAAAGCTTCAATTCAGGTTCATCAATAAGAACAATCACATACTTGTTCATGAGCTTTGGATGTACATTGCTGCAGAAGCTAATTTTTGGAGGATATTTCTGATATAATTCCTGACTTTCGTCAAATGTTACATCTACCTTGGTGTATAAGTTTTTTGGTAGTTGAGTATATTTCCCTTCATGAAAAATTTCCCATTCTCCATCAAGGCCATTGTAATTAGCTTTCACATTTTCAATTGGTACTCCACCCACACTAACCACATCGACATGAGACCAATCATTAAAGAAGTATGGCTTGCCAATAAATTCATCGTATCGAGAGGTATCCAATGTGACCGCATTCAATACGATTAATTTTTCTTGCGAATAAATATTTGCCGAAAGGCACACTAAGAAGATGGCAATAATCCAATTTTTCATGAAAGTAGTTTTAAGATAAGTTGGAGATTTTCTTATCAATCTCCAACTTACTATAGGTCTTTAACATTAATTTATTGTACTATACTTTTTTCAATACGATGGCCGAAGCTCCACCTCCACCATTGCATAAAGTAGCACAACCAATTTCACCTTGCTTGGCATTCATTGCGTGGTTCAGTGTGGTAACAATTCTCGCTCCAGAAGCACCTAGTGGATGACCCAATGAAACGGCACCTCCATGTACATTGATTATGTCATCAGATAAGCCAAGTTCCTTGGAAAACGCCATGGTCACAACGGAAAATGCTTCGTTTACTTCATACAAATCAACATCTGACTTGGTTAGTCCTGCTCTTTCTAATGCGAGTGGTGCCGCAAGTGTAGGCGCAGTGGTAAACCACTCAGGTGCATGTGCCGCATCTGCAAATGACAAGATCTCAGAAATTGGTGTTAATCCATATTTTTCAACGGCTTTTTCACTTGCCAATACCAAGGCAGAAGCTCCGTCATTGATGGTAGATGCATTGGCCGCGGTAACAGTTCCGTCTTTGGAAAATGCAGGTCTCAAAGATGGGATTTTTTCAAATTTTACTTTTTTGAATTCTTCATCTTCTGCCATTATAATTGGATCCCCCTTTCTCTGCGGAATTGTCATTGGAATGATCTCCTCAGAAAACAATCCGGCTTCTGTTGCAGCGGCAGATCTTTTGTAGGATTGAATCGCAAAAGCATCTTGTTCCTCTCTACTGATTCCATATTTGATTGCAGTTGCATCTGCAAAATTACCCATCGCTTCTTTCTTGTATGCATCTAGTAAACCATCTTTCTGTAGTCCATCGACCAATGATCCATCACCGTATTTGTATCCCCATCTTGCTTTAGGTAAGTAGAAAGGAATATTACTCATGCTTTCCATCCCTCCAGCTACGATCAATTCGCCATGACCAAGCATAAGTGCTTGTGCACCAAACATGATAGATTTCATGCCTGAAGAACAAACCTTGTTTATCGTCGTACAAGGAACATTGTTTGGGATTCCAGCTCCTAATGCTGCCTGTCTAGCAGGTGCTTGGCCAAGGTTGGCTTGCACTACATTGCCCATAAACACTTCATCTACGTTTTCTGCCTTTATTCCTGCTTTTTCAATAGCTCCCTTGATAGCAGCAGTTCCAAGATCGACCGCTGAAAATCCAGCAAGCTGTCCTCCCCATGATCCTAATGGTGTTCTCACCGCTGAAACGATATATACTTTTTGCATTTTTATTGTTGTTTGTTGTTTAAAATTTATTGCTCAATTATTGTTGTTAATCTGGTAAGCTTAAGCATTTTCATAGGCCTCTTTAAGCCATTGGATTACTTCTTTGTTTATCTCCTTGGCATCTTGTATTCTTATTCTGTGCGTTACCATGCTGTTCCAAGAACCTGCTTTTTCAGTAATTCCACTAGGTTCAACGCCTTTTAAGTTCACTCCAATATCAACACGTGTCTTGGTAGAAGGTTGAATTAAACCAAATTGTTTGCGTCTGCGCAGGCTGACATATGCCTTCTTCGGTGCTATTTCGATATCTTTTCCAAACTTATTGATGGCTTTGATAAGTTTGTCATAAATAGGACGCAAGGATTCTTTTCCTTCGTATTGTTTGTCAACCAATGAATCCTTATCCGTGGTGTTAACTGCTGAATCAGACTTTGATAAATGAACGATTGTATTGGCATAACCATGCGTAAAACCATGGGTTTCCTTCAATAATTTCATTTTTTCTCCATGTTTGACCAAACCCGACTTTTGAACCAATTTGATCCAATAATCGCTTGATTTACCTGTTTTTAGCTTGATGTTATCAAGCATTTTTTGAACGGCAGGGTCCATATTTTGAAATTTTCTTGATGCCAAGTTACAAAGCTCTTAGCAATAACTAAAGAAAGCAGTATTTTTGCAACAAATGGTAAAGATACAAGACATAGAATTGGGCGAATTTCCCTTATTGCTTGCTCCAATGGAGGATGTAAGCGACCCGCCTTTTAGGGCTTTGTGTAAAGAACAGGGATGCGATGTAATGTATACCGAATTCATCTCAGTGGAAGGATTGATTCGAGATGCGGATAAAAGTGTCCAAAAACTAGATATATACGATTACGAAAGGCCTATTGGCATCCAAATTTTTGGGGCAGAAATAGATTCAATGCGTCGTGCTGCAGAAATTGTTGAAGAGGCCCAACCAGAAATCTTAGATATCAACTACGGTTGTCCTGTCAAAAAGGTGACTTGCAAAATGGCGGGTGCCGGGATACTACAAGATATCGATCGTATGGTCAAGTTGACAGACGAAATTGTAAAAGCCACCAATCTGCCTGTAACTGTAAAGACTAGATTGGGATGGGATGACAATACCAAATTTATTGAAGAAGTTGCTGAGCGATTGCAGGATGTCGGTATTAAAGCCTTAAGTATTCATGGACGTACTAGAAAGCAAATGTATAAAGGAGAAGCGGATTGGACATTGATTGGGAAAATTAAAGAGAATCCTAGAGTTCATATTCCAATCTTCGGTAATGGTGACATTGATTCCCCTCAAAAGGCAGAGTTGTATAAAAACCGTTATGGTGTAGATGGGATTATGATCGGTCGTGCAAGTATCGGTAATCCATGGATTTTTAGAGAAATCAAACATTACTTTGAAACTGGGGAGATCCTTGATCCGCCAACTGTTGCAGAAAGGGTGGCTGCCGCTAAGCAACACCTAAAGCACAGTATAGAATGGAAAGGATTAAAACTGGGTGTTCTAGAGATGAGAAGACATTACACCAATTACTTCCGAGGCTTTCCACATATCAAACCATACCGATCAAAGTTGGTAACTACATTCGACCCTGCTGATCTGAATGCCATCATGGATGAGATTGAAGAAGTATACGGAAACGCCTTTGTGGCATAAAGAAATCATGAATTTTCATTTTTCAGATAAAGAGCTAGAGATATTTAAAGTCATTCAGCAGGCTGCTGCTGAATTGTCTTATCCCGTCTATGTGATAGGTGGATATGTGCGTGATAAAATCTTAGATCGTCCAACCACCGATATTGATTTTGTATGTCAAGGCAATGGAATTGATTTGGCGAGAAGAGTTTCTTCTCAATTGCCAGGTAAAAATAAGTTTGCCTATTTCAAGAATTTTGGGACAGCTAGTATTACCTACAAAAATCTTGAATTGGAGTTTGTAGGAGCAAGAAGAGAATCTTATCGTCGTGATAGCAGAAAGCCTATTGTAGAAGATGGAACTTTGGAGGATGATCAAAACAGGCGTGATTTTACAATCAATGCAATGGGTATCAATCTTGGTGCGGAGCATTTTGGTACTTTGGTTGATCCATTTGATGGCCTAGGGGATATTGAACGAAAGACAATAAGAACTCCCCTTGATCCAGATCAAACTTTTTCTGATGATCCATTGAGAATGTTGCGAGCGATCCGTTTTGCTTCACAGTTGGATTTTGATATTGAAGAAAAAACGCTGGCATCTATCAAGGCGATGAGTAGACGATTGGACATCATCTCTGCAGAGCGGATTACAACGGAACTTAATAAAATTATTATGTCCGCCAATCCAACAAAGGGATTCATTGCTTTGTTTGAAACTGGTTTGTTGGAAATATTTTTCCCTGAAATGGTGAAACTCCATGGCGTGGAATATGAGGGAGGGAAAGGACATAAAGACAATTTCTACCACACGCTGCAAGTGCTCGAGAACGTTTGTGAACAGTCGGATGATCTTTGGTTAAGATGGGCTGCCATCATGCATGATATTGCAAAACCACCTACCAAAAGATACAAACCAGGAATTGGTTGGACATTCCATGGGCATGAAGTAGTAGGAGCGCGTTGGACCCCAAGAATTTTTAGAAGGTTGAAATTACCCTTAGATCAAAAAATGAAGTTTGTCCAGAAAATGGTCAGACTACACCTACGACCAATCAGTCTTACCAATGAAGAAATTACAGATTCAGCCGTACGTAGATTGATTTTTGATGCAGGAGATGATCTTGAGGCGCTGATGATTTTATGTAGAGCTGATATTACCTCTAAGAATCCTAAGAAGGTCGCACGCTACCTTTCCAACTATGACAAGCTCCTCATTAAAATTGATGAGATAGAAGCCAAAGATCAAATTAGAAATTGGCAACCACCCATCTCTGGTGAATTAATTATGGAAACTTTTGGCATCAAGCCTTCAAGAGAGGTGGGTGTAATTAAAGATGCAATAAAGGATGCCATCTTGGATGGTGATATTGCCAACGATTATAATGCTGCCCATGAATTTATGATGAAGAAAGGGCAAGAGCTAGGACTCACACCAGTTTAATAAAAGCATGTATAAGTCGTATTTTAAGTTCTGAGATTTAATTTTTCATCAGTTTTTTATTATCTAGAGTTAAAATCATTCCTAAGGAAAACCTCTAGATGAAATCTACTAATCATAAAACACAGCTTTCTGTATTCGAATGTTTGGGATTAATCACCATCATATTTTTGTTTGCTGGTTGTGGTGATCAAAATTCAAATACATATCAGCCATACGTTCCTTCAGAAGCACTTTCGCTCGCCATCGAACAAAATAATAATCCCATTGAGCTTTGTAAAACTGCAAAAGATAGTTTTTATCTGAATTTGTATAAGGTGAAAGAACTTTACAAGGACAAAGATTCTGTTGCTATTGAAGGTTTGTTAAACACAATGGAGACTCAAATTCTATCATTGGATTATAAGCCATTTGAGGCACAGTTTCATTATTGGAAAGCAATGAGCGAACCTGCAGATTCTTTAAAGCTGCTAAGTTTGAATAATAGTGTCAATGTTTACAATTCGATCGGAGGGGTAGTTGACAAGGAGTCAGTACTTTCTTTTACTGCATTGTCGTATTTAATAGAAAGAGATCAAGCTATTCCATTGCTTGAAAAAGTAATGCAACAATATGGAGATACTACAGCCATTGAATTTTTGAGAGCCAAATTGAAATTAGCTGATATTTACAACAAGCAGTTAAAATTTGAGAATGCATTTGAAATGCGTAAAGACATCTTACAAGAAGTTGAAAAAAGAAAAGATACTTATCCTCAAGATTATGTTGATGCGTTAGATGCAATGGCCATTAGTTATTATGATTTACAAGAACTAGATGATGCTGTAACTTACTCAGAGAGGGCTGTTGGTTTTGCTGAACAATTTGATCTAGATAAATTTGATCCTCTTGTAAATCTTATTACTTTTCTAAAAAATAATTATAAATATAAAGAATGTGAAAAGAGAATTCAAGAGTTATTGTTAGTCGGAGACGATGACGAAATTAGATTTGAATACGAAAGATCGTATGCGATGTTATATTATGGAAAAGCAGATGATGAAAATTGTGTAAAACACATGAGAAAAGCCATTGCAATTAGCGAGCACTTAGATTTACAAGATGACTTTTGGGTCGACTTAAGATTGTATTTGTTGAAATCATTAATGTATTTAGGGCGCCATGGTGAAGCAGAAAAAGTGATTGATGAAGTTTCGAAAAACATCAACATTCATGATGATGGTGTTGTTTTTAGTGAATTGAATCTAGTGAAGTTCAAAGTAACAGAACTATATCATATGAAAAATATGAGTTATGAAGATAGTGATGCCTTAAAAAGCACATTTAGGAAAGTTGAAGAATTCTTGACTTCTCTTGATGCCTATGTATCCACAATTGATAGCAAAAATGCAATCACGATTTACGAGCTTTGTTTCTCAATATTTGACCTGAAATTTGAATTATTATTAAGACTGCACAGATTACTTCCAGATGAGGGTTTCGATATCTTAGCATTTAAGGAAAATGAACGAATAAAGGCTAGCTCGATCTTTCTTAAAAAAATAATGAGAGGGATTTCTGACAAAGAAAGATTTGGAAAATTATTAAAAAGAGAGATACAACTCAGAAAAGAAATTTTTGATTCGGAAGATCATAACTTGAAGCAAGAAAGAAATTTGGTGATAGACTCCATTCGTTCCATCAATGCATTATATTATGATTTACACTACGCAGATAGTCATGTGTATTATGAAAAAGTAAAAGAATATTGCAAGCAGAATAAGGTGAATATCATTGAATATTTTTCTGGACTAGGATTTTATTTCGGAGCGTTGATCAATGAGGAAGGGGTTCATGTTGAAGAGATAGGATATGAAATTCATGACTCTTATAGCGAGTTATTAAGTCTGGATGTATTGAACAAACCAGAGAAGTTCGATTCTTTAAATCAAGAAATTTATGGGTTAATTTATCAGCCTTTTGAAAAACACCTAATAGGTAATAAAATATTGATTGTTTCCGATGGTATCGTTGATTGCGTTTCATTTGATTCCTTTATTTCAACTATCACCAATGACTATCTTTTGAATCACTATGAAATTGATTATTGTTATGGCCTTAAAAACTTATTATTAGAAGAAGGAAATGACGAATTGGTAAGATCAGACGATCTAAGTATTTTAGCGTATTCTTATACGGATGAAAATACAATATCATCTCCAAGTGGTTCCTCTTTGGCGGAAATTACAGGCGCCTACAATGAGTGTTCAAATATTGTTTCAATATTTGGTGAGAAAAATGTTTCTATGGTGACTGGAGAAAATGCAACCATTGAACACTTCTATAAACATGCTCCATCAAAAAATATTGTTCATATAGCCATGCATGGAAAAGGAAAGGCGAATTCAATGCGTGACAACAAACTGTTCTTTAGGTCAGGGAATAGTGATAATGATGTTGAAGAATATATAGAGTCTTCTTCATTAAGTTCCTTTGAGAATGATATTGATCTGATGTTTTTAAATGCCTGTGAAACCAACAAGGCCAAACGAATTATCAATGAGGGGAACATGTCTATAGCAAGAGGTTTTGCAGAATCTGGTGTTTCCAATATTGTGACATCTTCATGGGAGATTCACGATATGACTTCCTCAGAATTGGTAACTGATTTCTATAAAAACTTGAAGAATGGTTTGGCTCCCAATAATTCTTTGCGAGAAGCCAAACGAAAGTTCATTGTAGACAATAAAGAAACTCCCCAAGCACATCCTGTGTACTGGGGAGGTCTGTCGTTTTATTTTAATTAAAATTTACTCTACGTCTAAGGTGAGATGCGTAAGATCGCCATTTCCATCTACTGATCCATGCCCAAATGTGTGAACAGGTATCTGATTCCAGTTTGGAATTTGACCATATGTTATTACATACATTTGAGTGGCACTGATAATTGTATTGCTGGTTATTGGAACTTTATTTCCATCAAATTCAAATTCATTACTAATATTTGGAGAACCTGAATTGCTTTTCGAGACACCTTGGTGATTTCCTCTCGGTGGATTAGCCATTATATTTATGATTTAGTTTATGAAATAAAAACTAAAAGATAACGAACTTATAACCGTTTTTTTTGCTTTCAGAGAAATGCATTAGGTAAAACCAATGAAAACCGCTAGTGGTTTAACTCAATTATGTTTAAGAAAGCATCGAAATGAGAACTCCAGCTGCCACGGCCGAACCGATAACGCCCGAGATGTTACTAGACATGCAATACTGCAGAAGGTGATTGCTAGAATCTTTCTTTAATGCAATCTCATTGGCAACCCTAGATGCCATTGGAACAGCACTTAAGCCTGTTGCCCCAATCAATGGATTGATTTTCTTCTTTGCAAAAAGATTGTAGATTTTAACCGCCATGATTCCACCAAAGATAGAAATGGCAAATGCCAAAAATCCTCCTAATATGATCAATAAAGTATCCTTGTTTAAGAATGTCTCAGCCGTCATGGTGGCGCCAACCGTTAGCCCTAGAAAAATAGTTGCTGTATTCATAATGGTGCTTGAGGCAGCTTCGTAAAGACGCCCTGTATCAGATCCTATTTCTTTGATCAAGTTACCAAACAACAACATGCCGACCAATGGAGTAGCAGCTGGAACCAATATCGCAATCAAGGTGATAAGCGCAATTGGGAACAAAATTTTGACAAGCTTGATATTCTTGATCTTCACAGTAGAAGGGTAGAGCTTATCTTGTTCCTTCATGTTGATCAACAATTCTTTTTCAGTGGTTGAAAAACGAACGACCAATGGAATGATAACGGGAACCAAGGCCATATAAGAATATGCCGCTATGGCTATTGGACCCAACATATGCGGTGCCAATGCATTCGCTGTATAAATGGCAGTTGGGCCATCCGCTCCACCTATGATCCCTAATGCCCCTGCTTCTTGCGGCGTAAAGCCGATGGCAATTGCTCCTAATAGAACCGTAAAGATTCCTATTTGAGCGGCAGCACCAAAAAAGGCCAAACGAAGATTTCTCAACATAGGCCCAAAGTCTGTCATGGCACCCACACCCATAAAAATCAATGGAGGCAGCAATCCAGTCTTAATCAAGGTATAATATAGCATGTTCATGATGCCATGCTCCTTGGCAATGGTGAGTATAGATTGGTGTGTATCAAGTCCTTGGACAACCGCCATGTCTCCAGTTGGGAAATTGGCCAACAATACACCAAAGCCGATCGGAACCAAAAGTAATGGTTCGTACTTCTTGAAAATACCCAAGTATAAAAGAAGAAATGCAATCAATAACATTAGCAGATAAGCCGGTGTCACCACCATCTCATCCAAAGCACTCATCTCATACAACCTCTGTAATGTTTCCATCTTTTAGCTGATCACGATTAAATTATCATCTTCTTCAATATCATCACCATGTCCTACTAAAATATCAGCTATCGTACCATCGACAGGACTTGTAATAGCATTGATCACTTTCATAGATTCCACATATGCAACGGTATCTCCCTTGCTTACTTTATCTCCCACCTTCACAGCAGTGTCATTGTTGTCTCTGGTCAGATAAAACTTCCCTTCAAGTGGAGCGACTACAAATGTTCCAGTAGCAGCACTTGGTTGAGGTGCCGCTGGTGCTGCAGGAGTTGGCGCTGCTGCTGCTGCGTTATTGCTTTGATCAGGATAATCAACTTTTACATTGTAATTTTGACCATCGACGTTGATCACCATCGACTTTGGCAGTGGTGCAGCACTTACTGCTCCAACTGGAGCTATTGCAGTACTTGCTGGCTTTGCAGTTCCTCCTTCTTTTTCTGCTTTTCTCTTTGCAAGATCAGCTTCAAAATTGGCCTTCGCTTTTCCACTTTTATAAGCCTCATATTGTTCTGGGTGCATGGCATATTCAAACAATTCTTCATCGTTTGGTCCAGTTTCCCATCCTTTTTCTTTCATTTTAGCTCTGAAGTCATCCAATACATCTGGATATAGTTCCTGAGGATTTCCAGTGTAGAACGATCTTTGCTGACTTTCAGCAAGATCCATGATTTCAGGTCCTAATTCACCTAGAAGCTGTCCAGATTGACCTAGGATCATTCCCCATGTGTTTTCATCAATCATCGTCCATCTCGGCTTGCCTTTAACAATGTTCATTACATTGAACATGGATACATTTTTTACATACTGGCTAAAAGGAGTTACCAATGGTGGATATCCTAATCTTGGCCATACATGTTGTACTTCTTCAAACAACAAAGTCATTAGATCATCTTGAGACAATGTTGGTTTATTGTTTTTCGTAAGCCATTTATTCAATGACTTTAAGTTATTTGCCAAGTCAGCCATCAATGATCCCATCATTCCTCCAGGCAGTCCAGGGCCTATCAATAATGAGTTCATTGATCTGTTTTTTGGATTGATATAATAGCCCAAAAAGTCATCAATAAATTCTTGTGTCAAAGATCTAACCTCCATGTATGCGTTCATATTGATGTCAGGCAGTGAAAATCCTGCATCTTTCAACATTTCGTGCACAGCTAGCAAATCAGCATGCCCTGTTCCCCATGACAATGGTTCCATTCCTACATCGATGATGTCAGCACCATTCCTCGCTGCTTCCAAAGAAGAAACAATCGAAAATCCAGTTGTTGAGTGTCCGTGGTATTGTACCAGCACATCAGGGTGACGGTCTTTGATTCCTTTTACCATTTTACCGATAGAAACTGGTCGACCGATTCCTGCCATATCTTTGATGCAAATCTCTTGCGCACCTCTTTCAATATATTTATCCGCAAGGTCAACATAATAGTCAACTGTATGAAGAGGAGAGTGTGTAACTGAAAGTGCACCTTGCGCAATCATCCCACCTTCCTTGGCATATTGAAAAGACAATTCCAGATTCTGAGGATTGTTCAATCCATCAAATGATCTAGAAATATCAGTTCCTTGAATTTTCTTCAACTTAAACATCAGCTTCCTCAAGTCTTTCCCTACTGGACTCATTCTGATTCCATTCAAGCCACGCTCAAGCATTTGCGTTTGGATGCCGACATCATTGAAAGGTTGTGTCCATTCTCTCACGGACTTGTTTGGGTTCTCTCCAAACAATAAGTTTATTTGTTCAAATCCACCTCCATTGGTTTCTACTCTTGCAAAACACCCCATGTCGATTATTGGTTGCGCCACTCGTGTAAGTTGATCTACTCTTGGTAGATACTTGCCCGATGATTGCCACATGTCTCTGTAGACCAAAGCCAATTTTATTTCTCTTCCCATCCTTCTAAAATTTAAGTGCCTTTTGTTATTTCCTTGATTACTCCTTTACCATTGGTGACATGTTCAACAACTGCAGCAAGCACGGCAAGCTGCTTGGCGTCAATTTTCTTGATATTTTTGGATGTGTTCTTTTTCTTTTCCTCCACTACAGGCCCAAACCTATTAACCAACTTGATGAGCAAGCTGGCAGTGAGTACTACTAGAAGTAAAATGATTGCAACGGTAATCATACCGACGATCATCAAATTGAATGCTGTTGTTAAATCTCCACTCATATAAGGTTTCCAAAAGTAAGAAATATTCGCAATCTTTGCGATTAACAAAACTTAATTTAGTCAGTATGACATTGTCTGTACACAAATTTGGAGGCGCATCGATTAAAAGCCCGGAAAGAATAGAAAATGTGGTGGAAATTTGTAAAAACAACATCTCCCAACCTGGTGTCATCGTGGTGTCTGCAATCGGAAAAACGACCAATTCCTTAGAAAAGGTGGTGAAGGCCTACGCTTCCGCAAATGTTGATACTGCTTTTGAAGAACTTAATATCGTCAAATCTGCGCATTATCAGTTTTGTGACCAACTTTTACCAACAGAAAAGGCTGCCCAACTAAAATCAGAATTAAACGACACCTTCGTTGAAATCGAATGGATGATTGAAGATGAAAGCAGTGATTCATACAATTACCTATATGATCAAATCGTCTCTGTTGGCGAGCTAGCGTCATCTAAAATAATTCAAGCTGCCTTGGCTCATCATGGTATCGATGCGGTTTGGATGGATGCAAGAGACATGATAAAAACCAACAACAAGTACAGAAATGCTGCTGTTGATTGGGATCTTACTAAAAAACAAATTGAAAGTGCATGCAGAAATGGCATCGAAAACAATAAGATTCTTGTTACGCAAGGATTCATAGGATGTACTTCAGAAAACTTTACTACAACCCTAGGTAGAGAAGGCTCAGATTTTACCGCAGCAATTTTTGCAAGTTGTCTGAATGCCCAAAGCATGACTGTTTGGAAGGATGTTCCAGGAGTTATGACTGCCGATCCAGCCATCAATGAAAAAGCTACATTGCTTTCTACCTTAAGTTACAACGAAGCTTTGGCGATGACTTATTATGGGGCCAAGGTTATACATCCAAAAACCATTAAACCTATTCAAGTAGCCAATATTCCACTTAATGTAAAATCTTTTATAAATCCAGCAGATGGCGGTACTGAAATAAAGTCTTTAGAATTGGACTTAAGATATCCTCCTATTGTTGTTGTTGACAATGGCAATGTATTCTTGAGTTTTTCTTCCAAAGACAACACCTTCATCAGAGAGCAAAGGCTTGGACTTATCTTTACAATAATGAATAAATATGGCTTAGTACTTAAGTTGGATAGAAATACACCCAATGCCTTTATCACTTGTGTAGGAGATCCATTTAGCAAAATAGAAGATTTTATATCAGAAGCCTCTGAAGTATTCAACGTCAAACAGATTAATGATATTGAGCTTCTGACCATCAGACATGGGGATGAATCATCTATCGTGGACAACCTTGCTGGAAAGAAAATTCTGTTGAAAGAAGCCGCTGAAAACACAATTCAGTACGTGCTGCAAAGTTAGAATTGTATTAACTACATCTCTAGTATTATAAGTCCCTTCTCATGAAGATCCTATTGGTTATGGTAACAAACAGCAGGATGAAAATGATACTTGTTATAATTGCTGATTTGTGACTTAATAAGAATTGAAAGTTGAAATCACCAGGGATCATTTCTGCATATTTATAAAAAGGCATAGGCATCAAATCTTCCATTGCATTTAATGGTAGATAATTGGCGACTTCTCCTGGAATAATGTCTTTGGCCCTCATCAATACTTTCAACAAAGGCTCAATGATGATTGCATATGACATGTAAAGAAAAATGGCCAAGCCCGGTTTCTTCAGCAGAAAAGCCAATAAACCCGCAAAACTTAAGTAGCCCAAACTCATTAAAAAATATCTTAGAATAGCCCATTCATTTTCAAATATAAATGCAAAATCCCAATCGTCTGTAAACCACACGCCGATACCAATGGCAACCACACAATAATAGAGCGTAGCAATCAATGAGATCGCGAGAATGGCCAGCATCTTTGATTTAAAATAGGTAGAGCGTGGCATACCATTGATGATGGTCTGCCGTTGTGTTTTGTAATTGATCTCTGCTGAGATAATATAAATGACTACAACACCTAAAAAGAAAAAGACAGTCCAATTACCACAATAACCTAAATATTCCCATACCCCTGGGAAACTATAAAAAGAATCGGAGCTAGGTATCATTAATTTGACTGGGCCTGGAAGATTGTCTGTATCGTAATCTTTCAATAAGATCATTCCAGCTGGCAGGAAAAGAACATAAAACAAACTAAGTAGACTCACTACTGAGTTCTTTCTAAATTTCTTCCACTCAAGGGATAGTAAATTGAACATCTTAATTTGCTTTTGAAATGATTTGTAGAAATTCTTCTTCCAATTTTTTCTTCTTGACGACCAAGTGGGTAGGGAAGATTTGAATGTGACCTAGTGCTCTACTCATCTCTTCAACCTCAAAGTCTTCCTGTACCATGCATGTAAAGAAAAAACCATCCTTGGAAACTGAATTGATTTTAGGGTTGGCTCTAAGCCAATTTTCAAGAGCGGCTTCATTGGTTGCAGCTACTTCTACTGTTTTGTCGGATGATAAAATGGAGCCCACTGAGCCGGTGGCAAGGAGCTCGCCATATTTGATAATCGCTACATGCGTACAGATCTTTTCAACTTCATCCAATATGTGACTGGCTAGTATCACAGTACGTCCAGAAGCAGCAATATCTGTCAATGTTTTTCTAACGTCTGCAATCCCTTGTGGATCAAGACCATTGGTTGGCTCATCAAAGATCAATACATCAGGATCACCCACCAACGTAGCGGCAATAGCAAGGCGCTGTTTCATTCCCAAACTATAACTAGAAAATTTAGATTTTCTTCTATTGATAAGATTTACGGAAGTAAGAATTTCGTCAAAATTTTTGTTTTCAGCTCCCTTGATATGTCTGACGATTTCTAAATTTTCGTCTGCATTCAAGTAAGGAAAGAAATTGGGCGTTTCCAATATTGTTCCTATTCGTTTTAGAGGATTTTGGTGTTGATTTTCAAACCAAGTATAAGAACCGCTATCGGATTGAAGAATACCTGTAATCATGCCTAAGGTGGTTGTTTTACCACTTCCATTCGGTCCTAATATGCCATAAATTTGCCCGGCTTCAATGTTTAGATTGAGGTTGCTTACCGCTTTTATGTGTCCATAGGCCTTGGATAGGTCTTTTATCTGAAGAACGTTCATATAACAATCAATTATATATCTAAGCTAATTATTATTTCGTTGTTAGACTCTAATTATTCGATTGAACTTAATAAAAAACAGACTTATTAAAACGGATAGTTGATGGCGATGGTAGGATTACCTAAGAATCCTTGGCCTACAGGGCTTTGGAAATAGGTTTCTAGTGGAGTACCTTCATTCAACAAATAAGGATTTTTAAGTTTGTAAGCAAAGTCAAATCGCAACATGAAGTAACTAAAATCCAACCGCAATCCCCATCCCCAACCAACGGCTAGTTGCTCGTATATGTTGGTTAGCTGTGTGCCTGGTCGATTCACGTCTTCTCCAATAGTCCAAACATTCCCGGCATCCATAAATAAGGCATATTCAATGATCCAAAATAGATCTGAGCGATACTCAATATTTGCTTCAATCTGTAGATCTCCTGTCTGAAAGAATCGTTGGTTAGGAGCTGTTATAGACCTAAAACTTCCTGGACCCAATTCTCTCGCTTGCCATGCTCTCATGGATATAGGTCCTCCTGCAAAAAATTGACTTATGTATGGGACGTTGTCATTGTTTGAGAAAGGTTTGGCTATGCCAAAGTTAAGCCTTCCAGCTAATGAAGAATAATCATTCAGTTTTTTTGTTGCACGCCAATCCAGCTGCAATTTTGCAAATCGAGCAAAAGTAAGATCTTCAGTAATTTTGAATACAGTGCTTCTGTTTGTGATCGCATTGTAGGCAATATTAGCTAGCTCAATTTCCCCTCCTGATAATTCAAAACTTCCGAAAGCTGACCAAGAAAAACCGTTGATGTTTTCTGGCTTGTCATAAATTGCTGAAACTTCTTTGAAGAAAAATCCACTAAATACCACGGACCTAAATGAATTTAATAGTCTTGGTGAATCACAGAGGATAGCTTTCCATGCCGGTTCACTTGAATAGTCTAACAAATCAAACCCAGTAGGAGAGAGTGTAATCTTCCAATTGTTGTTTGGAGTATAGGTGTATGCAATACTGGCTGTAAATGTATTTATTCTGTATAAGTCTAAGACGTCTTGGTAATTCCATCCACCATAAAAACTCGTATTGGTTGCAACTTCAAATTGTTCTTGTTGTTTTCGTGATATATCTCCTAATGAATAGATCAATCCTATTATGCCGAGATAATCAACTTGCCTTGGTACCGTTGTCACATTGGTAAGTCCAAAATTTATCGCATTGAATCTTAAAAAATTGCCTTGGCTAGCAATCTGTAGTTCAAGTCCAGCCTCACCGTTTGTTTCATTCTTTTCTGATCCCCCAAATAAATTTCGATCAATCAACGAACCATCTGCAGCAAAACCAACTAGTCTGCGACCAATATTTTTATTGGTCGTACTATAAAATGTATTGGTTCCATAATCGTAAGAATACTTTGTGTTGTGCGGGGTCAGGTATATATCATAATTGATCAATGTATCGTTGGCAGTATCAAAAGTGGGCGAAAGCTTTACAAACTTATAAGTGCTTAATGATGATAATTGCTTTATCGAACTATAATAATTGGAGCGATTGTATTCATCGCCGGATTTGATGAAAATTTGCCGATCAATAGATCGAGGATTGACAACAAAATTTTTAGACTGAGAATAATAGTTTTTTCCTCTTATAACTGTTGATGGTACATTAGGGTAACTTCGATCTTGAAAGAAATCGGTGTATACATTGATTTTACCAATGTGATATTTCTGGAATGTATTTGATTCAGCAGTCGCAGACAAATCAAAAAGCACGTCAATTCTCTTATTTACTTCTGAGCTATCTCCCTTTATTTTGATATTGCTTGAAAGGAAGTTAGCATATCCTCTATTTTGTAGAACTTGAAATATTCTTTCTTTTTCTGTTTCAAAAAGACCCGCATCTACAGGACTGCCTGATTGTAGATTGGATTTATCTTCTATTTCATCCAAGATGGCTTGTATCTCAGGATTATTGGAACGATAAAATACAGAGTCAACCTTAAACTGCTCTCCCAATTCAATGTCAAAAATTGTCGATGCAGTTTTGTTCCTTTTTACTTTATAGCTGCTAGATACGCTTGCATCATAATAACCTCTTTTGTTTTGGAGGTACTTTTGCATTTCATACGCAGAAATGGCAACAAGGGTAGTATCAAAAATTTGATGCTTCTCTGCAATAAATCTTTTGACAAATCTTTTGATTTTTGTGGTGTCTGCTGGACCTTGATTTTTTAAATCGTAATAGTCTCTTGAGACGCCTAGAAATTTTCCTGGAACTGGCTGTTGGATTAAGTTTTCTAATTCGTCGATGACTGCAAGATGGTTAAGGTTTTTTTTCTTGCCTTCAACTTTAATGGTGGTTTTCCTTACAAGTGCTTGGTCATCTTCAATAAACTTTGTACTTCTGCAGGAGCTTACTAAAACCAATAACGATAGTATAAAGAAGAATTGTATCTTTCTACCTCTTTTACCTTTATTAATATTTGTTGCCCTGATTTCCAAATGATATCTAAGTCCTTAATTAAATATGTCCAATCTCTCCACAATCGGAAGAACAGACAAAAATATGATAAATTCATCGCCCAAGGACCTAAAATTGCCAATGAAATTTTAAGTTCTGGTAATCTTTCGATCGAATTTATCTTCGCTACCACTAATTATATTGAGAATAATCAAGATTTACTCCTCGCCCATAAAGGCAAAGTGAATCTGGTGAATGACAAAGAATTGGAAAGAATATCTACCAATAAGACGCCCAATGAGGTTCTTTTAGTCTGTGATAAGCTCTCAGAGAACCTTAATCTTTCGTTAAATGATGGCTGGGCATTTTATCTTGATAAAGTCCAAGACCCAGGCAATGTGGGGACTATTATCCGGATTGCAGACTGGTTTGGTGTGCCCAATGTGGTTTTAGGGCCTGAATGCGCCGATCTCTATAATCCTAAAGTACTTCAGTCAACCATGGGTGGATTTATGCGGGTACAAGTGACCAAACTGGATTTCGCGGATATGATGAATGCCAATCCTGAGAGTAAAGTTTATTCTGCTTCATTAGAAGGAGAGTCGATGATGCATCTTGATTTGGAGCCAGGGATTATTGTCATTGGTAATGAAAGCAAAGGCATCCAAAAATCAATTCTGGATGCCTCTGATGTTTTACTTTATATACCTTCTGCAGGTGGTGCAGAAAGTTTAAATGCCGCGGTTGCTTGCGGTATTATTGCTTACGGTTTAACCCTAAAGTAATTTAAGCAACTCTTGTTCGATGGCATGATGTCTAGGGTTTAATGCTGCAATCGTTCCATCTCTATTAATTAAAAAAGTCGTTGGAATAGATCTTACTCCATATGTCTTACTCGCAGGAGAATCCCATTTGGTCAGATCTGAAACATGATGATCCCATTCTAATTTATCTTTTGCAATTGCATCAACCCATCTGCTTTTAGAGCTAGCCATAGACTTTTCAATCTTAGCTGCATCGTTGTTTAATCTTTGCTTTGTTCTTTTATCTAGTCCATCCAGAGAAACACTAAAAACGGTAAACCCTTGGTCTTTGTATTTCTTATAAGTTTCTACTACACCAGGATTTGCTTTCCTACACGGTCCACACCAGCTGGCCCAAAAGTCAAGCAGTACTATGTTACCTTGTAGATCAGATAGTTTTTTGGTCTTACCGTTCACGCCTGGCAAGACGATATCTGGAGCCATATCGCCAATGTTGACATTGTACGTTTTTCCTCTTGATTGGCTCTGCTGCTTGGCAGTTGTCTCCAAAGTCTTTACCATTGATTCGTAATCCTTGGTACATTGTACATCAGGATATTTGGCTGCCAATCTTTCACATATGTTTTGTTGAATTGGCAAAGTCTGGATATTGTTAGCAAACAAAGAATTAGCGAGTGACATAGAAACCAAAGGATCTAATTGATTTAAGATATTGGTAAAGTCATTTTGACCTATTTTTTGATTGACCAGATCATTCATGGTGGAACGATATGATTCTGCCAAAACTGCCCCTTCAATTTTATAGTCAAATTTTTCAATATTGGTTAAGTCACCAGAGATGTTGATGGCCTTTTCTGTTCCATCTAGAACGAGATCAACATTCTTAGCACCTATTCTAACTCTATAAATCCCTGCGGTGATTCCTTCAGGAAAATGAAATTTGAATTGACCATTATTGCCAGCATCAGTTTTTTCCAATGATGTAATTGAATTGTTGAAATCCTTTTTATCAAAGAATACACTCATGTTTGAAACATTTTCAATGTTTCCTTTCACAGTCAAGCCCTTTTGGGAACCACATGATGCTAAAAACAAACAGGCAATCGTGAGTGACCCTAATAAATATTTGATTTTCATTCCTACAAATTTATGCGTAATCGTAATTATTCTATTGGTAAATTAACTGAATTCGCTGGTTTTTTGTTTTACTCCGCCAAAGCAATTTTCGTTCCTTAAGATGAATAAACCAAGCTTATTTGTTCATCAGGTACTTATATATTACTATTAATTGTATACAAAGATAATATTTCAAGGCAAACTGCCATGCATGAAACTACCAATCTTTGGTCGTGACCAAAAGTTATCCGTAAATTAAATGAGATAGTTGGCTAAGAAGAAAATAATCAAGTAAATCCACAGAATGTCAAGAAAATGCCAATACGTGGTAAGAAGATTTAATTTCCTTTTTTTTGCTGGATCCGAAAAGTAAATCAATACTGTTACAGGTTCTTTCATATGCTTTTTGGATTTCCATATAAAAGTCCCAAGAAAAGGAAGTCCACCTACCACGTGCGCAAAATGTATTCCTGAAATAACATACATATAGGAAGCCAGATTGTTGTGCGTGAGGGAGATGTTATTATCTATAAGTTGTTTCCATGCCATTATTTGGAATGCTAAAAAACAAAGTGTCAATACAAAAGCGATAATAAGCATCCATTGATATTTCTCAGTGTCATCATTGAGATAATATCGTTTGGCCTTCATAAGGATGAGGCTTGAACCGATCAATAGAAAGGTATTGAAATAGAAAAGAGGGGGGAGATTGACTGGCTCCATGCCAGTCTGTATTCTATTGTACATATATGAGAATGAAAAACCTAGGAACAAAGCGGTGATTCCGGCAAGTAGCAAATACACTATGATTTGCTGTGGATGTATCAAAAAGTTTCTTTCGTCTCTCATAAAGTCAACTAAGATTAAACAACCTGGGCGTAAATTGTTCAATATTCAACATAAAAAAAGTCCGCACACAAGCAGTGAGCGGACTTTCACTATATTCATTCATATTGTTATGCAAGAACCTCTGAAACGATGTCAGCTGCATCTTTCAACAAGATGGCAGATCTTACGCTCAAACCACTTTCATCGATGATTTTTTTAGCAATATCGGCATTCGTACCTTGTAATCTTACAATGATTGGTACTTGAATGTTTCCGATATTTTTAAAGGCCTCCACAACTCCATTGGCCACTCTATCACATCTTACAATACCTCCAAAGATGTTGATCAAGATTGCCTTTACATTTGGATCTCTCAAAATGATTCTAAAAGCATTTTCTACTCTTTCTGCATCAGCAGTTCCACCTACGTCAAGGAAGTTTGCAGGAGACCCTCCTGACAACTTGATGATATCCATGGTTGCCATTGCTAGCCCTGCGCCGTTAACCATGCAGCCAACATTACCGTCAAGCTTTACATAGTTCAATCCAAATCCTTTTGCTTCTACTTCTGCTGGATCCTCTTCATCTTCATCTCTCAACGCCGCAAGGTCTTTGTGTCTAAACAAGGCATTGTCATCAATAGATACTTTTGAATCAACAGCTAGGATTCTATCGTCACCAGTTTTGAGAGCTGGGTTGATTTCAAACAAAGAAGAATCAGAACCCACAAATGCTTCGTAAAGATTACTTAAGAATTTACACATGTTCTTAAACGCAGTGCCACTTAGTCCTAAATTGAAAGCGATCTTTCTCATCTGGAAACCTTGGAAACCAACTGCTGGATCAATGTGTTCTTTATGCACCAAATGGGGTGTTTCTTCAGCTACTTTTTCTATATCCATTCCACCTTCAGTAGAGTAGATTATTACATTTCTTTTCTTAGCTCTGTCCATCATTACAGAGATGTAGAATTCTTTGCAAGCATCAAAGTCAGGAGCATACACATCTTCCGCAACCAAAACTTTTTTGACCAACTTACCAGGACCTTCCATTCCTCCCGGTGTCTGAGGTGTTTTAAGCATCATTCCGATGATATTCCCTGCATGATTCTTTAGGTCATCTGCATTCTTGCATACTTGCACACCTCCACCTTTTCCACGTCCACCTGCATGAATCTGTGCTTTTACTACACACCAATCCGTGCCTGTTTCTTCTTGTAATTTAGTATATGCTGCTAGTGCTTCTTCTACAGAATGCGCAACGATTCCTCTTTGAATCGGAACACCGTAGCTAGCTAGCATTTCCTTTCCTTGGTACTCGTGTAAATTCATTTAATTTATTTTATTACTATTTGTTTCGAGAAAACTCCTTTGTCTGATCTGATCTGTAAAATGTACATGCCCGATGACATAGACTCAGTAGGAATCTCAAGAAGGTTATTGTTTAATTTTATTTCTTTTGCTTTCTGTACTATCACTTCTTTTCCATCCAATCCTAAAATTGAAAGATCCGCAGTGAAGGACTCTTTGCTTGTAATTTGAATCTGGAGATTGTCGCCATTGTCAAGTGGGTTAGGATAGACGAAAATATCTGCAAGGTTATCCAAACTTTCAACACTACTAAACTCACCACCAGTGATCAATACCTTTGGGTTTGTTCTGATACAAGTCGATGTTTCGTTGTATGGTGCAACCAACCAAAAATACGTTTCGTTTGGCTTCAAATTAGTTACAAATTTTCTTGGCTCATTGGTGATGTAAGAAAATGATTCTGTACTTGAGCTAATTTCCAAAACATATGATTCTGCATTTTCTACTGCAGTCCATTCAAAATTTACAGAGTTGTAAATTGGCGCCATCGAACCCGGCGCTTCAAGATCAGGAACCTCAGTAATTTCATTCAGATTAGGAATGTAACTCGTTCTGATGTGTGATCTTGCATTAGAGTTAAAGTCAGCAACCATCAATTCATGTTGACCTTCTGTGAACACTTGATTTTGGCAAGTGTAATAACTCATGATATTGTTTGTCATTGGACTTACCAATCTGTTGTCTCTATCTCTGATTTGAACAGCGACGTTACATCCAGCCATAATGTCATTGTTTGGATCACCATCAGTATCTAGTACTGAAAACGAAAGATTGTAATCTGCTGGTGTGTCGCACAATTGATCTCCTGCTGTTTCACAGTTTGCATCTCTATCAACCAATTCAATGGCATTTCCGCCCACTCCAGTCACGGTCAATGGATTTCCATGTACATCTGGGCTGTATTGAACATTTTCCCATCCATTGAAAGGGTGGTCAAGGCTTAAGAAATGACCGATTTCATGCTCCAAAGTAGATGTTGAGTCAATAATTTCTTTTTTCCTTACAACAACGTAATCTCTTTCAGATGAACCAAAAGGCACTGCATAATATCCCAAAGTTGTTCCATTTCCAGGAACACCTCCTGCATCAGCATTTTCAGTAATAAAAATGTCTATTGCATTTGGGTCTTTGTTGTTTTCAATTTGATTGTTGTTCCCTATTGGGTCAAAGAAAATTCCTGAGTTATATACATCATTAAATCCTTCATAAATATATGGGACCATATCATACTTGGCATATTCTCTTCTTAGTCTACACATCATATCTAAAACCGAGGTCACTTTGATCTGTTCAAAACCATCTGTAGTTCCTACTCTATGAAATTTGACAGGCAAATAAATAGTCTCCATTCTGAAACTACTCTCTGCAGCAGCCTTTTTGTTGGCTTTAATCCTATTCTTTTGGAATTCGTTACTCACAGTCCCACACTTGGCGTGGTTATGAGGTACTGATTGTGCTGAAAGGATGGTGCCTGTCAAAACGACAATCATCAGTCCTAAAATCAAGTTTTTCATAAATATCAATTTTCAACAAATGTAAATTTATTCTCATTAGTTTCTAAGAATCTCTACCTCGTTTTGTCCTGTAAATCAATAATTAAAGCCGTTTTGGAGCTATTGGTGATTTTTAGGACATAATCTATCTCTATTCCGGGCACAATTATTCGCCCATTATCGTCGATAAGCAAGTATTCATGTAGCCTAGAAATAGCCGGAAACCCTTTGTCTTTTAGGAATTTAGTCAGTGAAGTGCTTTTCCCTTTAAGGCCAAATGACCTAAATTTGTCGGATTCTTTTACTTTTCTGAGTGTTAAAGGGAAAGTCAACTGCTCGTAATCTACCAGCAGTTGGTTAGCGCTCCTTGCAGAAGGAATCTGATTCGAGGAACGCAGGTTTAGTTTTTTTAATTGAAAAGGGATTTCGTTGGCCTTGATTTTTTGTTCGCTTTTTGATGAATTCTTTTCACAGATGTAAAGGTATTTTTCATCTCTTTGGCATTGGTGCGTTTTGTTTAAAATCATTGCCCTTGGATCAGTACTTTCAAGTAGGTTATTCAATTGGTTTTCATTCAATTGAAATGTCATTTTCATGTAGCTGAAAAGAATATTTTTCCCTTCTTTTTCTCCTAGTATTTTGAGATCTATTTTCTGATATAAAAAGTCACCTAAGTTATTGGCTCCACTACTTGAAAAGTAGTCTACTTTTTCATTGATTAAATGATCTGCAATGTTGTTTTTTAGGGTCTGCCTTTCGGCAAATTTTAATACTCGTTTGTCAAAATTTTGAAACCTGTTTCGGAGTGACGGAATGATTTCATTGCGCAGAAAATTTCGATCATAGTCGTTTGAAAAATTGGATTGATCGTGGCGGTACTCAACAATATTTGCGGAAGCGTAAACTTCAATATCTTCTTTATTGACACCAAGCAATGGTCTTATAAATTTGTCTCGTAACGTCTTGATGGTCTGTAACGAATAGCCCTTAAATATGCTCAATAAAATAGTCTCAAGCTGATCTTGGTTGTGATGAGCTGTGGCAATATAGCGATAGGTGTTTTGCTTGTCAAGTTCTTTAAGGAATTGGTATCGTTCATTTCGAGCCCATTCTTGTGTGTTTACTTCCTTTGGTTTTACCACAGATTTTATGTGGCAGGTAATGTGATACTTTGCGCAAATTTGTTCGACTAGTTGCTGGTCGGCATCGGATGCTTCACCTCGCAATTGGTAATTCATATGCATGACTTCAATGGGAATATTCGACTGCCTAAAAAGGTCTAGCATAACCATTGAATCCATTCCTCCACTTATGGCACACAAAACCTTGTCACTCGAATTGATGGAGTGAGAAGCCATACAGTGATTAAAGTGGGGTAATAGCATTAAAAATTATTTATATTTGTGCCAGTATAGAATGTAACAACCCATGAAAAGATTTATTATTCCACTTGCTTGCTGCACAATATTACTCTATTGTTGTAACTCATCCTCAGATTCATCTGAAAAATCTGCAAGTGCACAGGCTTCTACTGTTATACCCGTAGAAAAGGCAGTTCCAGTAGACCCTAAAATGAGAGCTCAAGCCTTAGGAATCCTTGACCATAGGATCAAAACTGACAATCAAACCTACGCCATCATTGAGGCTGGTGTCCTAAACTACGATTTTATCCACGATGGAAGAAAAATATCCAAAAGGGATGAATATAAAGGAGATTGGATTGATTTTAAGGCTGATTTTACCTACGATTACGGTACGTATGATGTGACAAGGGGCGGAGGAAGATACCATTTTCGTACCGACATCAATGAGATGGTTATGGTTGATAATGACAAAAACCAGAACCCTCAAGAATGGTCTGTAAAAATCGGCGGAGATGTGATTGTGTTGGTAGGAACCAGTACATACAAAAACAATGCTTACCAAATGAAACTGAGTCGATCAGACAATAAACCGGTAAAGCCAGTTCAGTAGTCAACGATTATTTAGCGTCTTATTCCTCTTTTATTAAGCCAAGATTGGTATGTTCTTGCGTTTCTATTGTGAGCAACAAGGCTTTTGGCAAAAGCATGCCTTCCCGAATTATCCGGCTTTGCACAGAAATACAAATAACTATGTTGTTCGTTCTCCAGTACAGCGTCTATTGTGGTATTGTCTGGCATGTAAATAGGGCCTGGAGGTAGTCCTTCGTACTTGTAGGTGTTGTATGGACTATCATAGTTCAAGTGCTTGTTCAATACTCTACGGATACTAAAATCTCCTACAGCATATACGACCGTTGGGTCAGCTTGTAGTAGTATGCCTTTTTTAAGTCTGTTCAAGTATACACCCGCTACTGTCTTTTTTTCATCTGCAACCAATGTTTCTTTTTCAACGATGGCAGCGAGAATACATACCTCGGTAGGGTTAAGATTTAATTCTTTTGCTTTTTCTCTTCTATTGTCGGCATTCCAGAATTTTTCTCTTTCCAGCATTAGTTTCTTGGCCAATTTTTCTATGGAAGTGTTCCAGTAAACTTCATAGGTATTTGGTAAGAATTGACACAAAAGTTCTTCTTTATTTAGGTTGTTTTCTTTTAAAAATTCTTCACCATAAAAGAATTCTAAAAGTGCAGTCGAGTCTGCTTCAATTTGATGCGAAATACCACCCACGAATTCTTCAAATGTTCGGTGGTTGTTGTAGGTTAATTTTACGGGCTTCTGTTTGCCTATTCTTAGATGTTGAATTAGGTCTCTATTGCTCCATTTATCCTTGATTTCAAATAGTCCACTTTTGATGTTAGCAACATCGTATTTCATCAGCTTGGCTGTCAAAAAAAAAGATCCTTCATCTTTGATAAAACCATTGTCACGAAGGATCGTGCTCAGTTGCTCAAAGTCAGTGCCTGTAGGGATTTTAAGAAGTTTGGTCGGAGTTCCTAGTTCGATGTTGGGAGACCAAATATTGTTGTATAAATAAAAGCCTGCAGCAGCTGCTATGAAGGCTGTAATTAAAAATGCGTAGAGGAGCTTTTTCATATTTAATATTGCTCTTTATCAGAAGGGAAGTCTCTTTGTTTAACGTCCGTAATATAGCTTTCTACCGCTCCTTTTATTTCTGTGTAAAGGTCTAAATATCTTCTCAAGAATCTCGGGTTGAATTCTTTGGTTATTCCCAATAAATCATGAGAGACAAGCACCTGTCCATCCATATGTTTTCCAGCACCAATTCCAATGGTCGGAATGGAGAGACTTTCTGTTGTGTTTTTACCCAGTTCAGCAGGAATTTTCTCAATCACAATTCCGAAACAACCTATTTTTTCAAGTAGTAGTGCGTCTTTCATCAACTGATTTGCCTCAGCATCTTCTTTGGCTCTTACTGTGTATGTTCCAAATTTATAAATGGATTGTGGTGTCAATCCAAGGTGGCCCATCACTGGTACACCGGCCTTTAGTATTCTTTCAATGGAGTCTTTGATCATGGCACCTCCTTCAAGCTTTACTGCATGAGCGCCACTTTCCTTCATGATTCGAATGGCAGATTTTAGTGCTTTTTTAGAATCACCTTGGTAGGTTCCAAATGGTAAATCGACAACGACAAGTGCACGCTTGACGCCACGCACCACAGATTGAGCATGATAGATCATTTGATCTAAGGTGATTGGCAAGGTAGTCTCGTGCCCAGCCATAACATTTGATGCAGAATCTCCTACGAGAATGACATCGATTCCAGCATCATCGTAGATGGTGGCCATACTGTAATCATAAGCGGTTATCATGGATATTCTTTCACCATCATTCTTCATTTTCTGTAGAACGTGTGTAGTTACTCTTTTAACCTCTTTCTTAGCTGTTGACATGTTGATAATTTTGCATCCGCAATATAGGAAAATGGAGTGATTTAGTGAATATGAACTTTATAACGACATATTTAAATATTATTCAAAACCATGATAATTTGGTAAGGTCAAAATCGTTATGTTTGCAGGATGAAAATGAAGCTATTGTTGGTTTTGGGACTTTTTTCGTTGTTATCATGTGACAATGAACTCGATTTGGTTAGTCCATATAGGGATATTCCTGTTGTTTATGGCGTTTTGGCACTGCCAGCTACGCAACAATTTGTCAGAGTAGAAAAAGGCTTCATAGATCCTTTTACCTCAGCTTTAGATATAGCTTTAAATCCTGACTCACTGTACTATATGGATGCAGCTGTAAGCATCTTAGAAGAATCTACAGGAAATCTCTTTGCACTAGAAATGGTTGATGGTAAGGATTTTAACCTTCCAAGAGATCCAGGAATTTTTGCAACCGATCCAAATTACTTGTACAAATCCGATGAAGGTGAATTTACACCTATAGCTGGTGAAACATATACATTACAAATTCAAAGAGGAGGAATAGATACTTTGGTGACGGCCAGCATTGTCATGGTAGATCCGCCAAGAATCGTACGACCAAGCCTTACGGGTGCATCATCTCTTAACTTTGACTACACACAAAATACCGTGCTAAGATGGAATGGAAGTGAAAATGGAGGACTGTTTGATCTATCGTTTATCGTGCATTACAGGGAAAGAAATGTATTAGAAGGGGGCGACTTTGAAGACAAATCCTTTGTCTGGAATGTGGCCAATAACTTTGACGATACCATATTCGAATTGCAAGGACTAAATTTTTATGCTGCCTTGGCGGCTAATCTTGAAGCTGGAGATCAATATGATCGTAGGTTTAGATTCCTTGATATGATCGTGGCCGAAGGTGGAGAAGAAATAAAAGAATACGTTAGAATAGGACAGGCCAACTCAGGTTTGACTTCTTCTCAAGATATTCCAGTCTTTACAAATTTATCTGAAGGTAGAGGTGTATTCTCATCTAGACAAGAGTCGCGCAATGAAGGTATTCCTATTACCACGGTAACCCTAGATTCATTGGTGAATGGCCAATTTACGAAAGATCTAAATTTCGAAAACTAGACAAATTGTCTGACTTCTTGTCAGGCTTTGTTCGTCTAAAGACAATTTTTCACTCATTTATACTTATTTGTCAGTCAAATTGAGCCTTTTGGGGCTTGGCACACGTATTGAACATAGGTATATATAACAAATTGTAAAATTTAAACAATTCAATAAACATGGGTAAAATAATAGGAATTGACTTAGGTACTACCAATTCAGTGGTTGCTGTAATGGAAGGAAACGAACCGGTCGTAATACCTAATGAAGAAGGAAGAAGAACGACGCCTTCAATCGTAGCTTTTCTTGACAATGGAGAAAGAAAAATTGGTGATCCAGCCAAGAGACAGGCCATCACCAATCCAACAAGAACGATTGCCTCAATAAAGAGATTTATGGGTAATCGATACTCAGAAATAGGAGTGGACAAAGATAGAGTTGCGTATAAAGTTGTCAAAGGAGATAACGATACGGTAAGATTTGAAATCGACGATAGAAAATATACTGCGCAAGAGATATCAGCAATGGTACTTCAGAAAATGAAGAAGACTGCTGAAGACTTTTTGGGCGATACCGTGACAGAAGCAGTAATTACTGTTCCTGCGTACTTTAATGATTCACAAAGACAAGCAACAAAGGAAGCCGGTGAGATTGCTGGGTTAAACGTGAGAAGGATCATCAATGAGCCGACTGCAGCGGCATTGGCTTATGGTTTAGATAAAAAAGGACAAGATTCTACCATTGCTGTATTCGATCTAGGAGGGGGAACATTTGATATCTCTATTCTTGAATTGGGAGATGGTGTTTTTGAAGTAAAATCAACAAATGGAGATACGCACCTTGGTGGTGATGACTTTGATCAAGTAATCATTGATTGGTTGGCTGATGGATTTAAGTCACAAGAAAACATTGATCTTAGAAAAGATCCTATGGCACTTCAGAGATTGAAAGAATCAGCAGAAAAAGCAAAGGTAGAATTGTCTGGATCAACCGAGACAGAAATCAACTTGCCATACGTTACAGCAGTTGATGGTGTACCGAAACACTTGGTGATGAAATTAACAAGGGCTAAATTTGAGCAGCTTGCTGATGAATTGGTACAGAGAACATTGAAGCCTTGTGCTGAAGCATTGAAAGATGCTGGGTTAAGCAAAGATGAAATTGATGATGTAATCTTAGTAGGAGGTTCAACGAGAATTCCTAAGATTCAAGAAGTGGTTGAGCAGTTCTTTGGCAAGAAACCAAACAGAAGTGTAAACCCTGATGAGGTTGTTGCAGTAGGTGCATCAATACAAGGTGGAGTATTGAGTGGAGACGTAAAAGATGTATTGCTTCTTGATGTTACTCCATTGTCAATGGGTATCGAAGTAATGGGTGGCGTATACGATGTAGTAATAGAAGCTAATTCAACGATTCCAACCAAAAAATCAAAAGTATATTCTACAGCTGATGACAATCAGCCATCGGTTGAGATACATATCTTGCAGGGAGAAAGACCAATGGCAAAAGACAATAGACCAATTGGTAGATTCATCCTTGATGGTATCCCTCCAGCCCAAAGAGGAATGCCACAGATCGAAGTGACATTCGATATGGATGCCAACGGAATTTTGAATGTTTCGGCTAAAGACAAGGGAACAGGGAAGGAGCAAAATATCAAGATTGAAGCTTCAACTGGTTTGTCAAAAGAAGAGATCGAAAGAATGAAGAATGAAGCTGCAGCCAACGCTGATTCAGATAAGAAGGCAAAAGAAAATGCTGACAAATTAAATCAAGCAGATACATTGATCTTCCAGACAGAAAAGCAGTTGAATGAATACGGGGAGAAGATTCCAGAAGACAAGAAAGGTGCTATTGAAACAGCATTGACAAACTTGAAAGCAGCTCATGCGTCTCAAGACTTCGATGGGATTGATAAGACTTTAGAAGAAATGAATACGGCATGGCAAGCAGCAAGTGAAGACATCTATAAGGCTTCTCAAGAAGCTGGGGAAGGAGCAGGTCCTGAAACAGCAGATGCAGGTGCTACTGGTGGAGGTGATTCTTCTACAGAAGATGTGACAGATGTAGAATTTGAAGAAGTAGAAGATGCAGATGCTGGAGACAAGTAAGTATAGTCACTAGATAAAATGATAAAGCTCCTTTTGCGATAAGCGAAAGGAGCTTTTTTTATGTTTCCAAGTTTAATTTTTGACTACAAGGATCGATTGAAGTTACATCAAAAACCTTTGTTATTTCCATTCCTCATTCAGCATATGCTTGAGGAACTTGTTCAATCCTTTTTCTAACTTAGAATACTCCCCATCACTTTTAAATTGAAGTTCGATTTCATCCAGTAGGTTCTGGATGTCTTTTTCAGATTTGAAGTACTCACCTTTGTTTTGCATGATGTAGTTGAGTCTTTCGTAATCAGATAAACGGTCATAATGCGTTATTACTCGATCGACAAGCAAAGGATCAAATTTAGATTTGATGCGTGTGATTTCGCTGGTAGAAAGTTCATAATCTGCATAAGACGCATACACCAATAGGAATACCATAAACTCGGCATAGGTCCCTTTTGCATCTGAATAAATCATGGTTTTTTGGTTAAGTACACACAATATATAATCAAATGTACCTATATCGATAATTCTACTATTAAATTAATGTAAAATATCTTGCAGTTTGGATTGAAATAAGAAGCTCTTGTCCGTAAAATCAATAACGGCTCCGTAGTGATCGATCCCATTACTTATTACCAAACCGTTAATCTTGAGGGCTTGGTTGTACAATGAAATCTGTTCGAAAACTGAGGAATTCAACTTGACATTGAATGCTTTAAATTCAAATAAAAGGATTGGCTCATGATTGGTGTTGAAGACGAGTAAATCAAACCGTCTATTTCGACCAAAAACAGAAAACTGCTTTTCTACCTGAATCAACTTAGGGGAAATGTTGTGATTGTGTATCAACTCTTGTGCCCACAGTTGTCGTATCATTTCTTCCGGCTGTACCACTAGGTATTTCCTTCTTATCTCGCAATAGATTTTTTTCTCACCTTCGTAAGTCTGAAACTTCAGCTTGTTTTTCCATTGTGTAAGATCGACACCTTGAAGCTCCTTCAGCTCATTCATGAATGCTAGTTTGAAACGTAGTTCTCTGTCGTATAAGAAGGTGCTTCGACTTCTTTTTTAGTAGTTGCGAGATCTGCCAACAATGAAGAAATCAAATCTTTCCCGATCAGGTAATAATCCTTGGTCCACAAGTTTCTAAATTCGATGCCATTCATTTTCATCAATTCTATGTATTC
>CALFDU010000010.1 GCA_937950315.1 uncultured Saprospiraceae bacterium
GGAGATGTGGTTGATAATAGCATCTGCTTTTTTAATATTCATAGAAGCAGCTACTGTCATCAGGTCACTATGACCAATATTTTTCCTTTTGCCATTTACACTTAGTGCGTGTTGACTCACCCACATACTGTCTGGCCGGTAAGCATGGCAAAGGTCATACGCTTTAGACAATTCCCATTTTTGATTTTGCTTTAACGTAAAGGCGAAGTTCTTGGTATGGTCATCACAATTTCTACTTGCTACATTGAAGACCATTCGTCTAAACATTTGTTCGGCTTGAAGATAAGGTAGTCTGAGTTTCCTCATGGTTTGAAATAGTTGTTCGTAACTAAAGCTGGTCACTTCGTTGAAGTCAAAGTGTTCCATTGCACAGAACGTTTGAACGTGGTGTTTAGTATGAGCACCGTCTCTGTCAAATCTTTTCGTCATGAAGTGAGCTCGGCCATTTTCTTCGAGGAGCATGGAGTCCATCATATCAATGCCACAAGCCGTTGCCATATCATAATATGCCATCTCAACTCTTCCATAACCAGTACTGCTTCCAAATTGAGCATCACTTACACCATCTAACTTGATCAACCATTGTTCGAAACCCTCTGGAGTTTGTCCTTGCCCCGATTTGATTTCCTGTGTCTTCTCATTGTATGCGATGACAGCTTTGGGTCTGGCACCACCAGCGGAGGTCCCTATCTTCAAAATATCCTTCATCGCTTCCAATTCATTCTCTGCAAAATTTGTTTGAAAGCTTGTGCGTGTTTGAAGCATTTGTTGAGCGACATCGATCAAGCTCGTTATTTCGACATCAAAGACATCCGGTGTTTTCATAAATTGGGCCGGCTCAAATTCTAAAGCACCCATTCCTCTCAATCCTATAAAGCACAAAGTCTCCACTGGATTCATACTATTTGCTTGCCTTCCATTTTGTGCAAGCCAGGCTTTGATCAGTTGGTTTCCATATTTATCAGGAAGTACGTCTGCCAACAAACCAGGAAGTCCTTTGAAGGTGTTGTATGCTTCTTCTTTGGCACGTAATTCAGGAAAACTGTAAATATTTTTATTGCCAGTCAATGGCATTTTCAGTGGAGCCAACTCCCAGCCGTTTTTGAGGTATACATCATCGTATTGGAAACTTGCCAATTGATTCTCTTCATCCCAAGCAACGGCACCAACCAGTTTGTCCCAAATTTTTACAAACGCGGTTGTGATCATTACCAGTCAGATTCTTGAGCTTCAAAATCTTTGTTATCTCTTTTGTCTGTTTTATGGCGTGCTCGATATCGTTTTTTCTGATCCATCTCAGCCAAAAGCATCGGGCTTATCTGGCGCTGAACTTTAAAACCCTCTAAAACTGTCAACTTATCTAACACTCTAAGTACTTGTATTAAACTTGCAAGATTGACTTTCTGTCCTCTCTCAAGAAGGCTTAGGGTCGATCTACTGATCCCTGCGGCTTCAGATACTTCTCCTTGCGTCATATTCTGATCAAGCCTGTGATGCTTGATGAATGTACCTATCAAATTACTGATGGCAATATCACTCATCGAGTGCCAATTAATGTATGAATTATTACTCATTAATAATAGAATTATGGTTTAATGCGTATTATTTCATAAAATATATAATATTAAGGAGATTGTCAAGATATGAATGAAAAATACCTCAATAAACCATAAATTAATTTATAATGCATCAAAAGTCATACATAATTAACCAATGTATTCAAGCAGGCCTATTATCCCATTATAGGAAATAATACAAGCAAATAACAAGGCCGCGTACAATCCTGCCATAACCAAAGGATGTGTACGGTGATTTTTCATCACATCTGCTCTTCTCAGCATTAAAATAATTCCAATTATTACAGCTGGAAGGACAAATACATTGAATACTTGCGATAGAATCTGCATTTCAATAGGATTGGCACCAAAGATTGGGACAATAAGTGCAACCAAACAGGCGATAAAAGTTATGATGCGAAACTGAGTAGAATTGGTATCTAATTCGCCAGATTGGTAATCAGCCAATAAAAGAGGTGCAATCAACAAGCAGGGGAAAATAGAAGACAAACCAGCACTCAATGTTCCAAAAAAGAAAATACTGACTGCAAATTTACCTGCTACAGGCTCTAGTGTGTTGGCCATATCTAAAACATGACTTACTGATTTACCAGAGTTGAACAGGGCTCCATGAGCAACCGCCATGATGGCACCACTAATAACAAAGACCAAGAAAGCTGCCATGATCGCATCATTTCGTTGGTGCTTTAACTTTTCGATGGTCCACCCTTTTCCTTTGATAAAAAGAGGACGAGACAAGAAAGTAGCGGCTGCCATGGTGGTTCCCACAAATGCTGCCACCATCATATTCCCACCGGGTACTTGCGGTATCGAAGGAATTAAACCCATCACTACTTCACTTGGTAGAGGATGAATTAGAAATAGGGAAACAATAAATGAGAGTCCCATTATTGAAACAAAAAGAATCAGGATTTTTTCGAAGAAAGTATATTTGCCTACGAGCATTATAAGATAGAATATTGAAATAATCGCAATGGCTATTCCTAGAACAATTGCATACTGATTGTCAGCTAAACTTGGAAAATTTAAAGCGAGTAATTCGAATATAATGTTGGAGGAAATACCTAAAATTCCCATAAGCGAATTCCATTGCCCAAAGGTTATTCCTAGTATGATGAGTATGGCCAGGAATTTTCCACCACGCAAATGTTTTTTAAAACCATAGAGTGCTGTTTCACCAGAGATTAAAGCATAATTACCGTAGGCGTACATTAACACTCCTGAGAAAATGCAGCTGATCAACAGCACCCAAAGCAGTTGCATACCATACCTACTTCCTGCCACAATCATAGAAGTTACACTTCCTGTTCCAATGGTATAACCAATGGCAAAAACACCTGGGCCAAATGCCAGAATGATTGCTAAAATTTTTCGAATGAGAGATTTATTCTTTACAACTTCAGACATGATAGGATTATTAACTTCTCTCACAAACACAAAGAAAGATCCGCTGATTGTCAGAGAAAGTAAGTCAAAAAATATATGGCTCCTTCACATAGTTGAAGGAATAAATTACTTTTTAAGCTCCGAGATTAGTTGAAGTGTATTGGATACTCTTTTGGTAAGTTCTTCAAAATCTCTGTTGGCAACAAGATCTTTAGAAATGAGTTTTGAACCCATTCCTACACACACTGCGCCAGCTCCAAACCACCCTTTTAGGTTTTCTTCTTCAAGCGTAACTCCACCAGTGGGCATGACTTTGGTCCAAGGCTGAGGAGCAATGATTGATTTAATAAAATTAGGACCATATACGCTTCCAGGAAAAAGTTTTACAACTTCGCAACCCAATTCTTCTGCTGTGCAAATTTCAGTAAGCGTAGCACAACCAGGAGCCCATAAGATTTTACGTCGATTACAGGCAATGGCAATATCTTTTCTAAAAGCAGGAGTGACCACAAATGAGGCACCGCATTGCATATACAATGAGGCAGATGCAGCATCCGTTACGGAACCAACCCCCAACACCATTCCAGGAAGTTCTTTAGCGCAATATTTATTCAATTCGGAAAACACCTCATGGGCATAGGTTCCTCTATTGGTAAACTCTAGTAATCTTGCTCCACCATCATAACAAGCCTTCACTACTTGTTTGCATACTTCAATATCTGAATGATAAAACAAGGGCACCATGCCTTGCTCCTCCATTAATTGTACTACACCAATTCTATCCATAGTTGATTATCTTGAAACACGCCCACTTTTATCACCTGACATCAGCTTCTCAACTTCGTCGATGGTAACAAGATTGGCGTCGCCTTTTATTGTATGTTTAAGACAAGATGCTGCTACTGCAAAATTTAATGCATCTTGATCATTATTATAAGTTAGCAAACCATAAATCAAGCCAGCCATAAAACTATCTCCTCCTCCTACTCTATCAACGATGTGTGTAATTTCGTAAGACGGTGCTTTAAACAATTCAGAACCGTCATAAAGTACACCTGTCCAAGAGTTATGCGACGCTGAAATCGAACCTCTTAACGTGGTGATTACTTTTTTAGCTCGAGGAAACATTTCTTGCAATTGCTTTAAAACAGAAAGGTATGCTTCTCCATCTACTGAATCTCCATGAGTCACATCAACACCAGTCGGATGTAAGCCAAAATGCTTTTCAGCATCTTCTTCATTTCCTAAAATAACATCACATCCTTCAACCAATGCAGGCATTACTTCGCCTGGCGTCTTTCCATACTTCCACAATTTCTTACGATAATTAAGATCTGTGGAAACGGTAACACCCATTTTATTGGCTGTCTTTATTGCTTCCAAGCAAGCATCTGCTGCACCTTGAGAAAGGGCCGGAGTAATACCAGTCCAATGGAACCAATCTGCATCTTTGAAGACTGCTTCCCAGTCAATCATTCCTGCTTCTATCGTAGCCATTGCAGATTCTGCACGATCATAAATAACTTTACTACCTCTACTTACGGCTCCCGTTTCCAAAAAGTAAATACCCAATCGATTTCCTTCACGTAAAACAAATTCTGTATTCACATTTCTCTTACGCAATTCCATAATGGCACATTCGCCAATATCATTTTTGGGTATTCTTGAAACAAAGGTACTTTGCAAACCATAGTTTGCCAGAGATACAGCGACATTGCTTTCTCCCCCTCCATAAATTACATCAAATTGGTTGGCCTGCGAAAACCGTTTGAATCCAGGAGGGCTCAAACGAAGCATGATTTCTCCAAATGTTACAATTTTTTTCATTTATCTTTTCTATCCATATTTATAAAAGGCTGGCCAAAAAATAGTTTAAAGTACTTACCAAATATAATTTAGGAGTTGAACAAACTCTCAAATTCTACTTATCCGAATACTTTAGATTTCAATTCTTTGGACAGCCTTTATTATTTATTAGCCAATTGATTAGCTATAATTATATTCCCAAAGCTTGACCACCACCAATCTGGATTGTCTCTGCAGTCAAGAACGCAGCATCTTTGCTCGCTAGGAAAGAAACTACACCAGCGACATCTTCTGGTTGCCCCAATCTCTTCAACATAATGTTGTTGGCCCATGAAGCAAAAACTTCAGGCTTGGTTGATTTTATTTGCTTGTGGAAATCGGTATCGATGGTACCAGGAGAAACAGCGTTTACTCTGATTCCATATTCCGCCAAGTCTTTTGCCAAAGCTCTTGTGATTGTATGAACGGCAGCTTTTGAAGTACCGTAAATTCCTGCACCAGGTCCACCGGCATTCCAACCTGCGTTTGATGTATAGTTTATAATTGTAGAATTCTCTCCTTTTTTAAGAAAAGGGATAGCAGCTCTAGATGCAAAGAAAACCGAATCCAAATTCAAAGCCATTACATTTCTGTAAAACTCAGTGGTCATTACCTCAAATCTTGATCTACCACCTAAACCACCTGCGTTGTTAACCAACACATCAATTCTTCCATATTTCTCTCCTACTTTTTTTACGTTCTCAGTTACGGCTTCTTCATTGGTTACATCAAAGCCATAATATTCAGCATCAATACCATCCGCCTTAAATCCTTCTACAACTTCTGCTCCTTTTTCATGATTTATTCCATTGACAATTACAGTAAACCCATCATGTCCTAATCTTTTGGCAACTTCGTATCCAATTCCGCTTGTGGCTCCGGTTACTATTGCTACTTTTCCTTTATTCATTTTAATACAAAATTTTGTTTGTTTTACGAATTTGTTTCTACTAACCTTACTTTTTTAATAAAAAAGAAAATTGCTAAAACTCCCAGTACTACCGAGACTGTAATAGCAATAAATGCTGGTGTATATGAGCCTCCTTCTGTAATTTCACCAATAAACCAGTTCATGATTATTGGAGAAGCGGCAGCAACTGTTCCAGCTAAGCCTGCTAAGGTACCAACTGATGGACCCTTAAACAAATCACTTGAGAGAGTTTGTATATTTCCAATGGCAAATTGGAACCCAAACAAAGCCAATCCGGCCAAATAGATGAAAGTCATATAGTTAGAATCATTGACAAATAGAATAATTGAGACAAAGCCTATTACAATTAATAGAGCACCCAACACAATACTTGTCTTTCTTCCTGTATCAACCGATGTCTTTTTTATGATCGCTTCAGTAAATAATCCACCTAAAATTCCTCCTGCTGCAGCCATCAAATAAGAAATCCACATTGTATTTCCAATTTCTTCAATGCTAAGTCCAAACTTAGAATTAAGATAAATAGGCATCCATCCTGCAAAAAACCACCAAATAGGTTCTATAAAAAATCTACAAAATAAAATACCCCATGGTTGCTTGTAGCTTAGAATCTGCGATACGCTTAAACTTTTTTCGTCTTGATCGGTAGCTACATTGTTGTTTTCGATTCTATCATTGAGAATCAAATCTCTTTCTTCTTCTGTAATCCAAGGGTGATCTTCTGGTTTTGCCTTATTGATGATAAACCATGGAATTACCCATAACAAACCAACTGCACCTAAGATGATATAAGTAGATTTCCATCCAAATTGCGCATAAAGATATACAATAATGACTGGAGCTATCACATTCCCGATCGAGGCTCCTGAGTTAAATATCCCTTGAGCCAAGGCACGTTGCTTAACCGGAAACCATTCTCCATTATTTTTTACGGCACCTGGCCAAAGACCCGCTTCACCCAATCCGAGCAAACCACGAGCTACTGCCAACGAACCAAAACCTCTTGCCAGTGCATGAAATCCTGCCGCTGCTGACCAAACTACAATGGAAAGAACGAATCCAATTCGAGTTCCAATCTGATCATATAATTTTCCAGAGAGAAATTTACTTAAAGCATAGGTGACCATGAATATATTTAACATCCATGCATAGTCAGATTTATCCATTCCAAGGTCTTTACCCATATCTGGCCATAATAATGCAAATGCTGTTCTATCTATGTAATTAATTACAGTGGCTAAAAATATCAATCCAATAATCCACCACCTAAGACCGTTTACCTTTTTACCGACAGTTATACTGGCCATGATTCTAAATCTAATTGTTCGTGTCCTAAGAAATCTTCTCTTGCAGGACTAAATACATCAATTAAGATTCCAGGAACCTTGCACACACAACCGTGCATAATATGTGGTGGAATATAAAACGAGTCTCCTTTTTTTATCATACGAATGTCATCACCGATGGTCATCTCAAACTCTCCTTCCGCTACATACGTTACTTGCGAATGGTAATGCTTGTGTAGTTGACCAATGGCTCCTACCTCAAATTTTGCTTTTACCAACATGATTTTTCCATCATGTCCCATTACTTGTCTGGTGATTCCACCACCCACATCTTCCCAAGGAGTTTCTGTATCTATAAAATATTCTTTAGTTGGTTTGATCTCGTCGTGTAGAGCCATTCTGAAGTTTTGTTTTTAATTTAAGTACATTGTTAGGCGCACGAATAAATTGAACCTAATACGATAAAATAAATAATAAAATTTTCCACAAATAATATGTAATAGTAAGAATAATTTGAACACTTTATACTCAAAAATCGAAATAGGTGCCTCGAAAGGCACCTATTATCGAGTATAAAAAAACTATTAACTTATCTACTAACTTCTATTAAATTTCATCCATCAAGATCTAATGCTATTAGTAACCTGGGTTTTGTTGAATCTGGTCAGACCCAGCTAATATTTCTGAAATTGGAATTGGGAACAAATGATAATTACTGTTTATTGATTGACCCATTGCCGCATCGACAGTATTGGTTCTCACCAAGTCAAACCATCTTTGTCCTTCAAAAGCAAGTTCAAGTCTTCTTTCATCCTGAATTGCTTGTCTTACTGCAGCCTGTGAATTAAGTACTGAATGATCAAGTACTGCCACTCCCGCTCTTTCTCTGATCGGATCCAAAACATCAAGCACTTGTTCAGCTGAAGTTCCATTCTCATTCAAAGCTTCAGCATACATTAATAATACATCAGCAAATCTCAACTCAATCCAATCATGATCAGGTCCACCTGTTTGAGGGAATTTTGGCGAAGCCAAAAGTGTAGCATCGATGGTTACATCTCTTCTTAAATCTCCAGGACTTGCGTCAAATGCTGCGATCAAACTAGCATCCAATGGTTCCAATGACTTAGTATCTAAACCACCAGACCATGACCAAAATTCAGAAAATCCATATTCATCAACTACAGAACTTGAAACTTGTGTCGCATAAATTATTTCTGAGTTCAAATCATTGTCTACTCCAAACACTTCTGCAAAGTTTGCCTGCAAGCTTACTTCAGCAGCAGCAGCTCCATTTACAACGTTGTTTAAATGAGTTTCTGCGTTTCCGAAATCACCCATTTGAAGGTATACTTTACCCAACATTCCTTCAGCAGCAAGACTTGTTGCCCTTCCATCAGAACTAGTACTTTCTAGTGCTGCGATAGCATCTTCCAAATCAGGAATAATTACTGTATTGTAAACTTCTGAAGCAGGAACTCTTGCTAAAATTGAAGCATCTGTTGCGCTAGGTACTGCTGTTAAATTAACAGTTACATCACCAAATACTCTTACCAATTTAAAGTAAGTAAGACCTCTTAAGAATTTAGCTTCACCCACTTCCACTGCGTTTTCTGAATTCTCAATAACATTATTCGCACTCAATATTGATCTATATGCAGCAGTATAAAAAGGACCAAAAAATTGATCTTCCATTGCTGTTAAATTTGGACCATACTCGTCAAATTCTGTGAAAGGCGCTTCCATCATCAAAGCATTGTCTGCTCTAAAATCACCCATCACTGCCATTGGTGTAGCAGTACCCAGTTGATAGAAATATGCCGCATTCAAAACACCTGCATAATCTGTAAGTGAATCAGCACTAGCAATATTTACAGGGAATTGATCTAAATCTTTATTGCAGGCTGTAACAAACAACAGTGCAACTAATAATATATATATTCTTTTCATTGTTTTCTATTTAAAAATTAGCGTTAACACCAAATGTAAAGCTTCTCACAACTGGACTTGCTCCAACTTGCACACCGTATGTGGTTGGCCCTAAATATCCTCCATTTGTAATTTCTACTCCTTCAGGATTATATGAAGTATAATCATCTCCATAGATGTACAATAAGTTTGTTGAAGCTACATAAGCTCTTAAAGAACTAAGCCCTAATTTACTTGTCCAACTATCATCTGCAGTATATCCAAGAGTAACATTTCTCAATGATAAGTATGAAGCATCTTGAATAGTAGCATCCGTTTGATCTCTATTTCTTGCATAATGCAATCCATTGTGATCAGCGATACCGTCTTCATCAGCATCAAAACTTTCTCTCAATCTACCTCCCCACTGTGAGTTGTAGTACAATGGATCGATGTTATACACTTCACCACCTTGTGCTCCTTGGAATTGTAAAGATAAATCAAACGCTTCATAGCTAAACTGGCTGTTTAATCCCCAATAAAAGTCAGGAGTATTTTGTCCAATTTTCACCAAATCTCCACCTTCTTCAACCGTTCTTGTTCTATCAATTACACCATCACCATTTTGGTCAACTACATAACTTTCTCCACTATTGATTCCGTTATTTCGCGTCGGATCAGCGATCCAGATAGCTTCAACTTCTCCTGTAGTTTCTAGTCCCCACATTTCTCCGATCTCTCCACCTACATAATTTCTAAATACAGGTCCTCTTCCACTTTGTCCATAGATGACTGGTGACAATTCATCCAATCCACCCAAATCAGTAATTTCTGAATTTACAGTTGAAAGGTTTGCACTTAAATCCCAACGAATACTTCCAGTATTGATTACTGCAGCTCCAACTTCAAACTCCAATCCTGAACTTCTAACATCTCCTGAATTCAATGCAATAGAAGTCGTTCCTAACACTTCAGATACACTTTGATTGATCAAAATATCTTCTATTTCTGAAGTATAGTAATCGACACCAAATGTAAATCGGTTTCCTAAGAAACCAAGATTGATACCATAATTGGTCTCAGTATTTGTTTGCCATGTCAAGTCAGGGTTTGCAATATCAGCTGGGATAAGAAACGCTGTCCCGAAAGCAGAAGCTTGAGGATTCAATAGACTTAATGAATTGTATGCGCCTAAGAAAGATGTAGTACCTAAAGAACCTGTACTAAATCTCAATTTCAAATCTGTCAAGAAGTTTGAATCGTAGAAAGCTTCATTATGAACATTCCATCCTAATGAAAGAGCAGGGAATGTTTCAAATCTATTGTTTGCACCAAATCTTGAATCACCGTCTCTTCTCACAGAAACAGAAGCCAAATATCTATTATCATATGCATAATTGATTCTTCCGAAAATACTTCTTCTTGAAATAGCCTCTTGTCTTTCAGTTACTGAAATATCTGCAGGATCTAAAAGAGCAAAATTCTGAGGTTGTCCAAAAGGAACATTTGTTCCATCCAAAGAAATACCATTTATGAAGAAATTCTGGAACTCAATACCTGCAACAGCAGAAATATCATGAGCACCTAAAACAGTAGCATAATTCAAAGTCGTTTCGCTCAAGGTTGAAGATCTTGAAATATTTGTCTGATCCAATGCCGTTTGTGTTGAACGTGCTCTAGAATCGAATTCAAGTCCTCTATAGAAAAAGTCTTCAGTAGTTCTGATGTCACCACCAAGTACTGATTTAATATTCAATCCTTCGAAAATTTCGAATTGCAAGTATGTACTTATGTTTCCAAATAAAGTCTTTTGGAATCTGTCTGTGTTATCCAACTTGGTTGCTGGACCAGCATCTCCTGAGCCACCAATTCCATTACCACTTCTTCCGTAGTGCCAATCTTGAGCTGTCATTCCAGGTTCAAGATCATCAATACTACTATTCCATGGCGCATCTTCTCCACCTCTAAAACCATCATCAAATGCAGCAAGACCTAATTCTTGTGCTTGTCTGTCCAATTCTTGAACAAATGCAATCGATTCTTCTGTATGGTAAATTGGATGGACATTATAAGCTCTTAATAAATCTCTTATATCATGACCTATCATATCTCTATCAGCTACAAAACCGTTTATGTTTAGGCCAGTTTTAAATCTGTCACCTAGTTTCGCATCCATGTTTAATCTTGCATTAAATCTTTCATAAGCTTGATCTAACACAATTCCTTCTGTGTTTAAATATCCTGCAGATGCATAGTAATTAACGTCTTCTGTTCCTCCACTTACGTTCAAATCATGGTTGGTACTAAATCCTTGCTTAAACAACCAATCTTCAGCAGCAACTACATCTGGTGCATTTCTGAATGCATTTAATCTAAAATCCAACAATGCTGGATCTACTTCAGAAACATCGAGACTTCCATCTGCGATACCTGCATCGATTTCTGCAGCCCACTCTGAAGCAGTTGGATTAATATTATCTTGACGGTATCTGTTTGATGTACTCACATATGCGTTATAGCCTAATGTTGGCCTTCCGCTTTTTCCTTTTTTGGTTGTAACCAAGATTACTCCATTGGCTCCTCTTGATCCATAGATTGCTGCTGAAGCGGCATCTTTAAGGACCTCCAAGCTTTCAATATCGTTTGGATTAACTGTTGCAAGACTTCCTGAAATTGGGTAGCCATCAACAACAATAAGTGGATTAGAATCTCCAGAAATTGAAGATGCTGCCCTTACTTGAATTTTAGGATCAGCACCAGGACCTCCATCTTGATTTTGTATCAATACACCTGCCAATTTACCAGCAAGGGCATCATCGACACGGTTGGCCTGTATGGCTCTTACATCCGCTCCTCCTACTTGAGATATAGCTCCTGTATTATGGGATTTCTTTCGAGTTCCATAACCAACAACTACAATTTCATCCAAGGCTTGCGAATTTTCAGCAAGCATTATAGAACTTAAATCATCTTCGCCGACGGTAAGTAACATATCATTGTATCCTACATAACTTATTCTCAACCGATCACCTTGGTTGGCATTCAATTGAAAATTACCATCAATGTCTGTAATTGTTCCGGTTGTTGTTCCATCGATCAATACATTTGCTCCAATTAAGGGTTGTCCACTGGCATCTTTAAGCGTACCAGAAACTGTTTGAGCCTGCGAATAAACAGTCCCAAAGATAATTAGGCAGAGAATCAGGCTGGCTTGTTTCCAAAACCTAGATTTTGCTAAGGTATCCATGTTTAAATAGTTTTTATTCATAAAAATTTGGTTTGAATTTATCGTAACTTTTTACGCGTTATAGGTTAAGCTAAATTGTTGTACATCTTGAAGATGTAGACCCATTTCTGCCATTGCGCCTTCAGGGTTTCTTTCGGAAATCATTTGTAAAATGTTTTTATGCTCATCAATATTCTTCACATCGTGATCCTTCTTACATACATTCAATTGCCTGAAGTTTTTTACTATGTCTGGAGTAATAATCATCATCAAAGACTTAAGCACTGAATTTCCACTAGATTCAGCAATTCGAATATGGAACATTAGATCTTCCTCAATGGCAGGAAGTCCTTCCATTAATTTCTTCTCATATGATTTCAAAGCATTATGCATTGAAATAAGGTTCTCTTCATTTCTGTTCATAGCAGCCAACCTAGCTGCTTCTTTTTCAAGTAAGACTCTTGTATCAACCAAAGCTTTGAAATCAGCCTTTTCAATTTTAAGAATATCCGTAATGAGGCTTTCTAATGCAACAATACCAATACCGGTCACCGTAGTACCACTCTGCGGCTGCACTTTTACGATACCATAAATTTGTAATTTGTTGATAGCTTCTCTGACTTGACCCCTACTTACCCCAAAATGGGCAGCCAATTTCCTTTCAGGGGGAAGTTTTTCGCCTGGCTTAATCTTACCAGTACTGATAAGTTCTCTAATCTGAGAAATTATTAGATCAACTGGGTTTTCAAGTTTAATCCTACTTAAATTTTCTAACATACGCTAGTGGTTGTTTTATCATCTGGTCAACCAATTATTGGTCAACCAATTAATTGGTCAACCAAATCTATCTAAATATTTGAGAGTAGCAAAATTAAATTTTAAAATAATCGAATGTGTAAAACATACACTATGTAGGCTTTGTTATTACAGTATATTCTATCAACCCTCAATAAAATAGGATATTTCAGGAAAATATTTGATGATGAGATATCCAGAATTTATATAAAAAAAAATAATATGTGACTTAAATTTCTTTCTGGATCTGAATGCTTACATTTTTCAAAAGCAGACTGTTAAGCCATTCCTTCTGTCTTTTCTTTCATTATTTCCATAATTGGTCTTCTCTGAATTTTACTTTGCAACCAAGAAATAATATCTAAATAGAAGAACGCTCTTTGTTCATACTTTTGCTTTCGTATCTCATGAAGTTGTTCTTCCAATTTTACAAATGAAGGAATGAGTTCCTTTTCATTCATATTTGGGATTTTTTTCAAGAAATCAAAAATAGCTCTTTGAACTCCTTGAATTTCGCCTTGCTTTAGCAAAAAACGATAAACAGATTTCACTTGATATTTTACCAAAACCAAATTACCAAGATCGTAGTGCACAATTAAACTTAGGATTCGGGAAAAGCATTGAAGGTCTTTTCTAAACTGAGGATATACTTTTTGATTTATTCTATTAAGATAATCAATCGCATCATTGTATCTATTGGCTCCAAAATATATACATGCAATTTTATAATAGATAGTAAATTTTCTGTGAAGATTCCATTCATTGATTGAGGCAGCTTTACTTTTAATCAAATCGTCTATATGATCAGAACCAGCATCAAAATTTGCCTGGAGCGTATATAAATTAAGTCCATGGATCCATTCAATATTTTCAACAAGTTGCCTACAATTCAAATCGAATGAATGTCCATATTTAATAATCAATTGCAAAAATTTATCGTAAGCTTCAACAAACTTTTGGTATTTATTATGTGTAAAATATGCATTAAGTAAATTATGGTAACCTTTCAGAAACATGGCTGTTTCTTTTTCAATCATCATAGAATTTGATTCATAGTGGTCCACCCATCTTCTTGCATACTTAAAGTAATTGGCAAAATCTTGCACAGTATAGGTATACCAACAATGCGACTGAAGAAAATATAGTTTCCCATAAAAATCCAAATCTTCATATCCCATATTCGGAATACGTTGCAAAAAATCAGAACGCAAGTTGCTGGCTTCTAAAGTAGTTTTCACATGGCCATGCTTTAAATAATTCCCATACAGCCTGAGTGCCAAATTAGAAAGTTGATTATTGAAATTGACTTGCTTCAATGATCTCTCCACTTCGAGAGAAAGTTTTTTTGCCTTGGGATACATCGAACCGGTTATGTGTTGGCTTTCTATTTTTTTCTCAAATTCCACACAATTAAAATAAGCTGTATTCATCTCATGTTCTTCAGCAATCTTTTTTGCTTTTTCTAAAGTTTGGAGTGCGGCTTTGTACATTCCTTTAGAATAAAAAACGCGGGCATTATCAGTCAGGTCTCTGATCTCAATATCCACCTTACTGGCGCGATATAAATGCCTTAAATTGGACATAAGGTGTTTCAATAAATGAGCCTTCATATTTGAAAGCTGCGACTTTTTAATTTTCGGAATTTTTTTAAAAATCTGACTTTCGTCAAATGTTTTCATTCCTTCAAGCACATCAAATAGTTGAACAAACAACTTCTCCTCCTTATTCTGTCCAGACGATGACACCAACTTAAACCTACGCTTTTCCGCCTTATTCATTTTCTTTATCAAACTAAACAACACATCATTACTTTGTTTGGACATCGGGTTAATTTTTGTATAAATAATTGATTATCAACAATATATAACCAAATAAAACATTTAGCCATTAATAAAAATAACTAAAAATTGTTTATCAATTTGCTTTATATTTAAGCTTCCAATTTGAAAACAACAACAAGATGGCAAACCAGCACAATGAACTACTACTAAATAACGGACAGTAATGAACTTGAGAATACTTTTAATCCTTACATTCTTCTTAACCATCCTTGGCGAAAGTCAAGGCCAATTGCATTTTCAAGGAACTCAAGGATCTGTGTCTAATGGACTTGCTGGCACCGGTGTTACACTCGAAGGTATTGATGCGATTTTTAACAATCAAGCTGGATTGGCAAGTATCGATTCATTTTCATTTATTGTTTCCACAGAGTCAAGATTTCTCATTTCAGATTTAACCAATATTGGTATAGGTGTCGCCCTACCCGTTGGCAGTAATGGGGTTTTTGGTTTTTCAGCCATCAACCAAGGGCTTGGTGATTTTAAAGAGCAAAAAATTGGATTGGCATACACTCGTTCCTTGTTTAGCAATTTTAGAATGGGTGCTCAGTTTGATGTTTTGAATGTTACCATATTAAATTTCGGGAATCGCACGACTGGTACTTTTGAGCTTGGGTTTATGGCGGATATTGGAAAACAATTTACAATATCAGGACACATATTTTCACCTGTGCTAATTTCTATTACGGAAGAAGAAAATGATGTTAACTCAAGAATCAGAGTTGGTGGGACTTATGCCCCTTCTGATAAAATAAAAGTGCACTTAGAAATAGACAAATGGTTGCAAAATCCCTTGAGCATAAGAGGTGGATTTGAATATCAAGCCACTCAAGATATTGCGATACGGATTGGTATAAGTTCAGAACCAGCATCCTACTCCATTGGCCTTAGTTATAATTTATTCAATAATTTCTCTATTGATGGATCATATGGAACTCACCCAACATTGGGTGGATTACCATCTATGTCTTTAAAATCTGACAGGTGAAAAAAGTATATTTATTTGCTGCAACGCAGTTTGAAATCCTACCAACACTACAACACCTAGAAGAAAATTTTAGTAAAAAATCATTCTTTGAATACTCAAAAAATGGACTATCCATTTTTCCGGTTGTAACTGGAATTGGATCTATGTTAACCGCATTGGCTCTGAGTAGAACCAATAAGATTTCAGAAGCAGATATGATTGTTAATGCAGGTGTAGCAGGAAGCTTCAACAAAGCATTAAACATAGGCACCGTGGTCGAGGTTGTAGAAGATCGGTTTGCCGATCTAGGTGTTGAAGAAGTTGATGGTCAATTCACAGATGTTTTTGAAATGGACTTAATGAACAAGGATCAATTTCCTTTTGAAAACGGAATCCTCAAGAATGAGGGGATGACCAATCATCAGCGCGTTTCTGGGATTACTGTCAACAAGGTTCATGGAACGCAAGAATCCATTGCTAAGATCACAAAAAAGTACAGCCCAGAAATTGAAACTATGGAAGGTGCTGCATTCTTCTATACAGCTAAAATTATGGACATTAAGGCTTTACAATTGAGGGCTATTTCAAACTTTGTTGAACCTAGAAACAAAGAAAATTGGGATCTCGAAAAGGCAATTAAATATCTTAATGAAGCGCTAATCGCTATTCTACATTAAAGCATACAAGGAATAAATACCAACAAAATCGATAGGAATCAGCTCTACAACTCACTGTTTGTAGACAATAAATGATAAACTATTGCCTTGAAGGTCTTACTGGTCTTATATATAGACAATAAAACAGATGGTTTTATATCTTTGAGTAACAAAATTATAAAGTGTGAGTGTATTACTTTTTTTCATAGTCAGCTATATTCTACTAAGCATCAGCTTGTATCTATTATTCCCTAAAATGGGTTTAGATAAGACCAAAGCTTTGATCCCTGGAGTTAATTTTGTTGAGTGCATGAAAGCAGTGGGTAGACCAGGATGGCATGCTGCGTTATTGTTACTCCCTGTTTTTAATTTATTTGTGTTTGCAGGGATGTGCATCCAACTGGTACGATCATTTAAGAAATATAAGTTTAAGCATACGGCAGCAGCAGTAGTCTATGCTCCTGCTGCGCTGGCCAAAATAGCAACAGATAAAAATGCTGTGTATGATGGACCATACCTTACAAAATTCAATGCTTACAACCAACAGATTCAGGAAGCTAAAGAAGCTGGCAAGGATCGACAATACAAAAAACTAATCGACAATAATCCATATAAGAAAACGGCTGGGAGAGAATGGGCAGAATCAATTTTCTTTGCTGTTTTTGCTGCTGCGTTTATTCGTATGTTTTTAATTGAAGCATTTGTAATACCTACTCCATCTATGGAGGGATCATTAAATGTAGGTGACTATCTTTTTGTATCGAAGGCACATTACGGAATTCGTACTCCAATGACCGTCGCCATGATTCCATTACTTCACAATAGAGTTCCGTTTATCAACAAAGAATCATATTTTGAATCTCCTTCATTACCGTACTTCAGGTTGCCAGCGCTTGAATCGTTGGATAGAAATGAGCCATTTGTTTTTAACTGGCCTGTTGGAGATAGTGTATACGTAACCAAAGTGAGACCGTATTCTGTAGAGCAAGTAACTAGAACTCCGGAGAGATATATGAGAGGCGATGTTGAATTGCAACAAAAAGTCAAAAACAAAGAATTCATCACTAGACCGATAGATAAAAAAGATCATTATATTAAGCGATGCGTGGGTATGCCAGGTGATAATTTAGAAATCAAGGACGGTCAAATTTACATTGATGGCAAAGCATCAAAAAATCCTGAACATTTACAATTTGCCTACAACATCGTTACTCCTCCAGGACAAAACCTAAACCCAGCCAAACTTGAAGAATGGGGCATTGACAAAGAAGATTTTAATTATTATGGAGAAGCGATGTTGGATTCGACACAGGTTGAATTGATCAAAACATTAGATCCAAACATGATCGTACGGAAGGCTCCTCAACATAATGATTCTTCCATGTATCCACATTCTAAAAAATACTTTTCAGATTGGACAAACCATGATTTTGGACCTGTATGGATACCTAAGAAAGGGGAAACCATCAAGCTAACACCTGAAAATATTGCTTTATATAGAAGAGTTATTGATGTGTATGAAAACAATGATTTTGTAAAATCTGGAAATAAAATAACCATCAATGGCAATGCTGCTACCGAATATACTTTCAAGCAAGATTATTATTGGGCTATGGGTGACAACAGACTCAATAGTGAAGATAGTCGAGCATGGGGATTTGTTCCGGAAGATCACATCGTCGGAAAACCATTGTTCATTTGGTTCTCGAAAGATCATACTGGAATCAACTTCGACAGGATATTCAAATCAGCAAATGACATGAATTAATATGAAACAATTTATCAGTACCCTCAGTATTCTTTTTTTATTCGCTTGCGCAAATAAGTACTTTGCACAAGACTTACCCAACTGTAACTTATATCAATTTACAATCACAGAAAAAGCAACTGGATACAATGTCCTTTACCCTAAATTCCTGACTGTTTTCAATAAAGATGGATATAATAACCAACCAAGCTTTATCTCTGACTTTGATGTATATCTAACCAGTGACTACGGAGACAATGGCTCAACAGAAGTGCTTCAACTAAATTTGTTTGAGAATAAATTAACAAGAATCACTTCGACAAAGCAATCTGAATATTCGCCAACTGTTGCCAATAAAAACTATTTCTCAACAGTCCGAGTCGAAAATGATGGTACTACACAAACACTAACACTCTACCCCAACAATATGGATTCTTCACCTCGAAGACTCCTACCTGATACTGACAACGTTGGATACCATTCATGGATCAGTGATTCTAAAGTTGCTCTATTTTTGGTTGATGAAGAAAATGGGCACACACTAGCAATAGGTGATGTACTTAATGGCTCTGTAAAAAAAGTCATTTCAAATGTCGGTCGAACATTGAAGTTTGACAATGACCATAAGTTATTTTTCATTCACAAATCAATAGACAAGTGGTTTATCAAAGAATACAACACTGAAACGCGCAAGGTGAGAACCATTGTAGAAACCATTGCTGGTGTTGAAGATTTTGAACTCATGAGAAACGGAACATTTATCTGTGGTAAGGGATCAAAGTTGTATTTTTTTAACTCAGCTACGGCCGGTTGGACTGTCATTACAGATTTGGAAGATTATGGCATTGATTCTATCTCAAGAATTGCAATTAGAAAAAACAAACTGATATTAGTAAATAACTCTTAATGATTTCCACAGATCATACGGGTCTTCCCTTCTCACTGGATCGAGTCCCGGAAAGGATTGTTTGTCTGGTTCCATCTATTACCGAGTTGTTGCATGACTTGGGATTGGCAGACAAAGTGGTAGGTCGCACCAAATTTTGCATATTTCCAAATGATGGTTTTCCCAATGCAAAAATCATAGGAGGAACTAAAAATATTCATCTAGATAAAATACTCGCTCTTAATCCAGATCTGGTCATTGCCAACAAAGAAGAAAATGTGAAGGAGCAAGTGATGTCGCTTCGCTCAGACACCAATGTCTTTACAACCATTGTAAAAAATACTGCTGAAGCGTTGAAAATGATAGGCGATATAGGCAGCATAACAGGTCAAATACAAGAGGCCGAGAATATGGTAAGCCAATTTCGAAGTAGGTTTGCTAGTTTCAATAGGACAAGCCAATATAAAATGGTCTACCTCATTTGGCGTAAGCCTTATATGACGATCGGTGGAGATACTTTCATCAGTTCATTCATGGAGGATTTTGGTTTTATTAATTGCTACAGAGAAGAGAATAGATATCCTGAAATTGACCTTGATCATATTAAAGACTTGAAACCAGATATCATACTACTGTCATCTGAACCGTTTCCATTCTCAGAGAATCATCTTAAAGAAATCAGCGAACAAACAGGCATAACAACAAGTTTAATCGACGGTTCAATTTGTTCATGGTACGGTTCAAGGATGCTAAAAGCTCAAGACTTTTTTGAGACATTCGTGCAACAAATTGAAGCAGAATAGAGTCTTAATGAGTAATAAGCTTTAATTTAGGTATCAAATCGCTCCACTATGCATTATCTTTTTAGGTTTTCATGTCTTTGTATAGCCTTTTTTGCTGTATTTACTGGCACTTCACAATCCTATGCGGTTGAATTTAAGGATGATCAAGCAGCGGCTGATTTTATTTCCGAATCGAGAAATGCCATATTAGATATTAAGAAAATAGGCCGTTCCACTTCCATGTACAATGTATATGCAAATGCCCTCAAAGAACATGAGTTGGTTGATTTATTCAACAGTTCGAATGTCCTTCAATACGAGAAGAATCGCAAGGTTTATACTAGAGAAATTCCTAATGATGAAAACTATGGATCTCAATGGCCATTGCCGTTGATCCAGGCTGAAAAAGTATGGGATTTGGTGGAGCATGGAAAAACATATGACGATAGAGAAATTGTTATTGCCATACTTGATGATAGCTATCAGATTACCCATCCAGATCTCATCAATAATATATGGACCAATAACGCGGAAATTCCAAACGATGGCATCGACAATGATCAAAATGGATACATAGATGATTACTATGGCTTGCATGTGGATACTAGAAACGACGAACATCCTCTGGGATCACACGGAACAAAGGTTGCTGGTATCATCGGGGCGGAAGGAAACAATACTATTGGGATAGCAGGAGTAAACTGGAAGATTAAATTGATGATTGTTAGCGGCGCTAATAATACTGTCGATATTATCGAAGGTTATAATTATGTTTTGGAACAAAGGAAATTATACAACGAGACCAATGGAGAAGAAGGAGCATTTGTTGTTGCTACAAATTTTTCGGCTGGTATCTCAGAGGTTTTTGGTTCTGAATTTCCTATGTGGTGTGGGATGTATGACAAATTGGGAGAGCATGGTATTGTTTCGGTAACCGCTGTGGACAATGCCAATTACGATGTAGATGTTCTAGGAGATATGCCGACCACATGTCAGAGTGAATTCTTAATTACTACTACAAGCACTACCCGCTTTGACAACAAAGCGATGTTCTCAGCATTTGGTCAAACCAACGTAGATTTAGGTGCACCAGGCGACGACACTTTTAGCACCACCAATGGAGATGGATATGCTGAATTTACAGGAACTTCTGCAGCTACTCCTCATGTAGCAGGAGCTATCGGATTGCTTTATGCTGCAAACTGTCCTTTACTTATTGAAACTGCCTTGACTGATCCTGTTGCGGCTACTAGGATCACAAAAGAAGCTATTTTAAATAGTGTTGAACCCTTAAGTGGACTGAGTGGAAGAACTGCTAGCGGAGGTAGACTTGATCTATTTAATGCTATGACTGCACTTGCAGAAATCTGTGCAGGCACGCTAAGTTCCCGAGAGCAACTTGCTTTTTCATCAATTGGCCCAAATCCCGTTATAGACAATATTTTGCTTGAATATGATTTTAAAAACTTCAAAGATCATGACCTTTCAATTTACAATTCGATTGGGCAATTGATATACAAAGAAAAGGTTACACCTTCATTGTTTACCACTTCTGAAGTTCAGATTGATGCAAGCACGCTTATACAAGGAATGTATATATTGACATTTTCAGATGGCGACAATCAAATTAACTGGAAGTTCTTTAAAAACTAAAAGGTAAAAATCTAGATAGCGTTTTATTAAAGTCGTCAGAGATCTTAAACTTGATGACTCCTAAAAGATATAATATACTCAATACTAAGGATCGAATTATAATGTTTACTATTGGATGAAAATCCAAGGGGAGACAATAGCAAACTGCAAAACTGACAGCAGCGATTGCTAAAAGAAATATAGTTTTAGCACTAAATGGCTGCATACCAAATTGGACCTTGATGTAGACCAACTTCAACAAATTAAACAACCCCAAAGAACAAAGGGTTGCCAACGCTGCTCCTACCATCCCCATATTCAGAGTAAGAATAAAGTATAAATTAAAAATGACATTGAGCACAGCCAAAAACAACAGCGAGTAGAAATTAAATCTAAATTTTGTAGAATTGGCAATGATTTGAGTATTGACACTGGTTGCTAGATCAAACAGTTTGGCCATTCCAAGTAGCAAGATTACATACTTTCCTTGCCGCATTTTTTCAGAATCGGGCATAATATTAAATAAATCGTCGACTGAAAGCCAAATGCCTAAAAAGATATACAAGCCTACGATAAGTAATAAAATCGATGATTTTTTATAAATCTTGTTAATCTCACCTGTATCATCTTTTTCCCAACTTTCAGAGATAATAGGATTGGCAATGGCAGTAATCGCTTTTGCTGGCTTGGTAATCACATCTATCAGCACATTTACTATCGCATACACACCACCCGCAGAGATACTAACCAGTCCTCCAACCATCATAATATCAATCCTAAACGCCAATTGATTGCCCAAGGCATTCAACATACCATAACTCGCAAACGACCTCATTTCTTTTTTCAAAGGCTTGCTCAAAAATGATTTGTTTCCACCAAGATGCAATTGATTCAACTGCTTGGTATACAAAATCAATCCTAGCAATACGATTGCATAATTGACAACAATTAGAATAAAAAATAAATTTAAATCTATGGACTTGAGCAAATACAAAATCACCAATAGTGGTAAGACCAATTTGATTAAGAGTTGATCAAGGATTGTAGGAATAACAATCCTGTGAAAATTGGATATGTACTTGGTGAATAGGTTGTTAAAAATAAACAAGAATACGACTGGGATGATATAGTAAAAATGTGCTGCAAACAAGTCACGATTGTCATTGTCTTCAAAAAGTAAATCGAGCAATATATATCGTACCAAAGGGAAGAAAAGCAAGAAAAAAGTAAACCCCGCCAAACCACCTTTCAGCAACAATAGAAGAAAGCCATTGTGCCCGTTGTCCTCATTTTTGAACCTAGGAAAAAACTTGATTGCCAAGACATTGAACCCAAGTAGAAAAATGGCCATTACAATTAAAGAACTTCCAAAAACAAGTTGATACAAGCCATACAACTCAGTGGCTCGAGGGTAAACAAACAGCGTTGAAAGCAATCCTATTGCTACTCCAACGTAGTTTACCAAGGTATGTTTTATGCTTTGTCTTTCAATTACTCCCATACAATTGCTCGACAAGTTAAGTAAACAATCCTTGTCGATGTCCAAAATTAAGAATTACTAAGCATGGTTTTATATATTAAAAATGGTAATTATGTGTTGTAATTAGCTAATTGCGATAATTTAATAATTGAAGGTCCTTTTTATCACATATTATTGGCCGCCAGCAGGTGGAGTTTCTGCTCAACGAATCATTCATTTTGTCAAAAACTTGAGCAAGGTGGGCGTTGAGTGCCATGTAATACATCCACTAAATCCTAGTTATTACCAAATAGACAATGACCTCAATGACTTAATCCCTAAAGAGGTCCAGCTTCATCCTGTTTCCATAAAAGATATCACGCGTCTTGTTAAGAAAGTACCAAAGATGAACGCAGAAGGTAACATAAAATCAAAGTCAGGAGGGATATTTAGTCAACTAAGCAAATGGCTTAGAGCCAATTTATTCATTCCAGATCCAAAGGTGAATTGGGTAAATCCTGTGGTCAAGTCCGCAAAAGTTTTGATTGAGGAAAAGCAAATCGATTTGGTGTTTACCAACGGAACGCCCCACTCTGTTCATTTGGCTGGACTGAAACTTAAAACAGAATTTGGCTTACCATGGATTGCTGATTTTAGAGATCCCTGGACTAAGATTGATTATTTTGAAAGCATGCCACTCAGCAAGAGATCTTTGAGAAAACACAGAACATTGGAAGCGCAGGTTGTGTCATCGGCAGATATGTGCTTGACTGTGAGTCCTACATGGACTGAAGACTTTAAAACATTAGGGGCAAAAAATGCGACATGTATTACCAATGGTTATGATCAAGAAATTAAGAAGCAAAAAGAATCAGATTTCATCATTAGTCATGTTGGTTCACTGCATGGAGATCGATCGCTAGATGATCTATTGATTGCATTTGATTTGTTGGTAAAAAAGGAAACAGATGCTCAGGGCAAATGTAAGTTGGTGCTGGTCGGAAATGTGAGTAGTGAAACACAAGAACACATCAAAAACAATATACCAGAAGATAGATTACATTTTACAGGCATTGTCAACCATCAAGAAGCGAAAAAATGGATCGCCAGATCTGCTGTACTACTCTTACCAATCAATCAGACAAAAGATGCGGAAGGCAGAATCCCAGCAAAACTGTTTGAATACCTAGCAAGTAAAACACCCATAGTTGTATTAGGTTCTAAAGATGGAGATGCTGCCGACATAGTAAGAAAGACTAAGTCTGGCCAATGTTTTGAGCAAGATCAGTACAAGCTTTTGTACGAATACTTGCACAACTTAAGAACGCAGGAGACACATCCAGAACTTACATATGAGCAGGTTGATATCTATTCTAGAGAAAATACCGCCAAACGACTCCACACATTAATAAAAAGTTTAATATAAGTCGCTGAAAATCACCATTTTCCTTGTTTCATTTTTAACTTTGTCTAGAATCCAAGACTATGTTAAAAGAATTACTTGACGGAAATAAGAAATTGGCCATAATTGGAATGGGCTATGTTGGCCTGCCATTGGCACTTGAGTTTAGCAAGGATATAGAAGTTGTCGGTTTTGATATCAGTGAGCCATTGATCAAAAAATTAAGATCCGGGACAGACCCAAAAGGAGAAACACCAGATTCCGACTTTGAAAATAGAAAAATCATTTTCACCACAGATGAGAATGACTTGAAGAATATATCAACATTTATTGTTGCAGTGCCTACCCCAATAACAAAATTAAAATCTCCTGACTTAAGACCATTAAGAGGTGCTTCCGAAGTAATTGGTAGAAACATGGATGCAGGTTCGACGATAGTCTATGAATCAACTGTCTATCCAGGTTGCACTGAAGAAGACTGCATTCCGATTTTGGAAAGAGAATCTGGACTTAAACATCTTAAAGACTTCAATGTTGGTTACTCGCCTGAAAGAATTAATCCAGGAGACAAGGTTCACACCTTAACCAACACCATCAAAATAGTTTCTGGAGATACTTCGCAAAGCCTTGATCAGATAGCAGCATTGTACGAACACATAGTTACAGCAGGAGTGCACAGAGCTACGAGCATCAAAGTAGCAGAGGCTGCCAAAATAATAGAAAACACACAACGCGATCTCAACATCGCATTGATGAATGAACTGTCTATCATTTTTGACCACATGAACATCAACACCCATGAGGTGATTGAAGCCGCTGGTTCGAAATGGAATTTTTTAAAATTTTACCCAGGATTGGTGGGTGGTCATTGTATCGGAGTGGATTCATACTATCTTACTTACAAGTCTGAACAGCTAGGTTATAAACCAGAAATTATACTAGCCGGCAGAAAAATAAATGACAATCTTTCCAAGCATGTTGTAAATAGAGTCTTAGACCATTTCAAACTTAAAAACAAAAAAGCTTCAAACGCAAAGATTTTAGTGCTTGGCGTTACATTCAAAGAAAACGTTAGCGATATAAGGAATTCCAAGATTATTGAAGTAATCCAAGAACTTAAAAGCCATAATGTTAAGATTGAAATTTACGATCCACACGTTAATCGAAAGAAATTAAAGGATGATTATAAATTGGATACAATAGATAAAATTGGAAAGGAGTACGATGGAATTATTGCAGCAGTAAAGCATAAAGAGTTTATAGAATTCCAACCAAAAATGTTGAAGTCTATTTGTGAAGCCCAAGCTATTTTGATTGACATTAAATCTATCTACAAAGAAATAGATGGATTGACCTATTGGTCATTATAAAACCAATATCATCTTCCATTGTTATTTGGAATTGGCATGGACAATTTGAAGTCGAGGATTCTGAACTTCAAGAAATTGAAATAAGGCCTTTTGCTTTTCTAGCTTTGAAAGAATAGAGATGTCATAGATGATAAAATTGTCAGGAAACTGTTTCATAAGCTTTTCACTTCGAGTATAATATTCTATCCAATATCTTTCAATAGCCTGACTTTTATCTGAAATTTCATACTTTGGAAAAAATCGATCCCAATAATCTTTTTTCCATTTTCTTCCATCATGGGATATCCAGTGATTTCGTTTACCAGATTTGTGCATAAAGCTATTAATCGTTTCCTCCATATCTCTCTTCAGACAGACAAATTTTGCATTAGGAATAATTTCAAGAATAGCCTCTACATATGGTAGATAAGAAGATGCTACATCTCCACATGTTGTAGCTTCACTTTTAGAAGCTATTTGATTTAGTTTTTTGTGTAAATATTTAGAATCTCCGTCCCAAGACAAAATTGGTTTAAGCTCATGGCTAATCTCAATTGACTCTTGAAGATTTAAAAGTTTTCCTAGAGACTTAGTACCACTCCTTCCTGTCCCAACTCCAAAAACAAATTGTTTATCCTGCAAGGATAAACTTAAGTCAGATGATCTAAAAAATTGCAAAAAATGACTGAACCATATTTTAGATTTATATCTAAACATTTAATATCTAAAGTGTTTAAAATATTGTAAAAATAATCTCATTCGTATTTCCGTTTTCACACTAAAGCTGAGTTTGTTATCAGAACACCATTTCAATAAATCTTTATAGACTGCGATATGATATTTACTGATTTCTTTCCTGTTACCCATCACACTATTACGAGGATGAACTAAGCGCAGTCCTGTTTCAGATTTGATATTCCCTGCTTTAAGATTACATGTCAATGCCATTCTTAAAAACAAATGGGTATCTTCTGCAACTTTAAAATTCGGGAAGTAACCAGATTTTCTCAAGCTTGACTTTCGCAAAGTAAGAGCATTGCCAGAAAAGTGACCATGAGTCCCCCACAAAATACTCCTAAATAATTTTCGTTTATTAAGATCTTGATTTACTGTAGTTAAATTAAAATTAAAGCGTTGCTCCCACTTCAATCTATCAATTTCATTTTCAAAATAAATTCCTATGGCTTCATACACTCCATCAATATTAGGATGATTAGCGAAAACCTGTTTTGTCATTGAAAACCGATTGGGCAAGTAAATATCATCACTATCAAGGAATGCAATAAACTCATGGCTTGCCTTTTTGATACCAAAATTTCTAGTTTCCCCACGACCTTTATTACCTCCTCCTTCATGTTGAAAAAAAAATATTTTATCATGCTTTTCTGACCACTCCTTGCAAAATTCAATGGAACCATCTTTTGAGCCATCATCAATTAGGATAATTTCACAAACTTCATCAAGGTCTAAAACAGAAGATATTGTCCTTTCTAAATAACGTTTGGTGTTATAAACAGGTATAATGACAGATACTCTAAAATCAAACACAACGGCCATAATTAATAAATACTATTCATCGCTTAACACCAATACGAATTGATTTTATTCAATCATATTTTATTTATATTAAAATTTAAGCAAATATATAATATATATCCTATTATTACTCTCCCAATTTAATTTTACTATCAATTGATATGAAGAAGTGGTTGTATAAGAATTATATAAGATTAAGAAAACCAATGTATAAATTCTTTGAAAATAAAAGAATTAAACGTGTAAGATCTAGGACTACCCCTTCGATCGATTATGATGTTCTTATACCTGATAAAAGACACGATTTTGACAATAACATTGATAAGATAAAAAGTGTAGGCACAAGAATTCTTTTGGTCTTAAAAGAAATCACCACGAAAGAAAACATCGACTACTTTTTATTTTGGGGTACTTTACTTGGAGCTGTGAGACATGGTGGCTACATTCCTTGGGATGACGACATAGATATTGCCATGACTAGGTCGGATTTTATTAAACTTGAAAATCATTTACATAAATTACCAGATTCTATAGATGTAATTTGCATGGATTATGGATTTTATAAATTAATGGACAAATATTCAATTGTAAGTAAAGATGGCAAAAGAGGAATTGGAGTTGATATTTTTATAATAGAAGAACAAGGTCATCGTTACCGTTTTCATAATGTTCATAACTACTATTTTAATTATTTAAGTAAAGAGCAATTGTATCCAATAAAATTATTGAAGTTTGAAAACCAAGAATTCTCTGCACCAAATTGTCCTGAAGAAATACTTACTATTAAGTATGGTGACTTCATGAAGTTGCCACCAATAGAAAAAAGAGTCTTTCCTCACCTGGGCGCAAATATTATTATTTCCGACTTCCCTAAAACCTAATTTGAAAAAATTCAAAAATTAAAAGTGCTATAATTACAATAACAAACTCTAAAAACTTATTGATCCATTGAATAATAAAGGTCATCGTTGCAAATAACCCATGAATGCGATTAAATTTGTGAATATATATTTAATACTCGACTAGTTGCACTACATCAAATTAGAATGAGTATGATTCTTGGTATGTTTTATTAATAGTGAAAGAAGAAAAGTTTATAAATGGAAAGCTCGTATAATTACTGGGAAAAATATTACAATACAAATAGAAACCCTTCGAAATGTTCTAATTTTGCAAAGTTTGTTCTCCCATTTTTAAGTCCTGGAAAGCAATTAACTGAATTAGGTTGTGGTAATGCTAAGGACAGTATTTTCTTTGCCCAAAATGGGATTAAGGTTCTTGGCATAGATCAATGTACTGAAGAACTTGCATTCCTTAACAAGCAATTTAAAGATGAGTATGATATTAGTTTTCTTTCAAAAGACATGACAAGGCTTGATGATTTACCAAAGTCAGATTATGTTTACTCTAGGTTTACCTTACACGCTATTGATCTGGAAGGTGAGAAAAGAGTTCTGCAATGGGTTGCAGAAAATCTATTAGTCAATGGACTTTTCTTTATTGAAGTAAGAAGTGTGAATGATGAATTATATGGTCAAGGCAAAGCATTGCCAGATAACGCTTACTTTTCTGATCATTACAGGAGATTTTTGGTAATTAATGAACTAATAAAAAGACTAAAAAAAGTGGATTTAAAAATACTTTACAAACTCGAATCAAAAGGTTTAGCTCCATACAAAGATGAAGATCCTTCGGTTATCAGAATTATAGCAATAAAGTAAAAAGCAAAAATGAAAACGACTTCCTTTCTAATTCTCATTTTACTAACGGCAACCTACGCAAGTGGACAAAATATCAATAGTGATTTATTTTTAAATTATACTTTCACTCAAGGATTTGATGATTTTTCATCAAATCAATTTCACTATGAAAACATAGATACAATTAGCTCTGGACATATTTCCAAAAATATACAATTGATTTACTAAAGCATTACCACACTAGACATAAATGCTTATTATATGCTTTAATAGTCACAGTTTTATAAATTACTAAATCTTTCAAAAGAAAAGTAAATACAATTACTCTAAGAGTTAATGATTTATCTAGAATAATTCTTTAACTTAAGTCTTGAAAATTCAAAAATCATTAACATGAAAACAACACTTACTTTATTTTTAATCTTCATTTTTACTATGACAAATGCTCAAACTAATAAGCTCTATGTTGAAGAAAATGCTGAAAATGGCACCAATCGAGTCGTAGGAGTTTTAGATAACTTTGCAACAGGAAGTGAAGCTAACACAATTTTACAATTAAAGTCGGGTTCAGGAAGTGACCTTGTGGTAGGATCTATCGCAGTTCAAAACAACTTATATTCAGCAATCCCTGACCTAAACGGATATCTTAATATCACATCAGGATCAACATTAAATGAAGGTAGGGGCATCAATTTTAGATCTGCTAAATCCTATGGCAATTTCAGATTTTATATTGGAGGATATAATAATAACGATTTAAGAATGATACTAACTAGCGATGGATATTTAGGAGTAGGCACAGAAAGTCCAGCGAGTAAACTTCAAGTTTCAGATGGTGATATCTACATAGATGATATTAACAAAGGAGTAATTATGAAATCTCCAAATGGCAGTTGTTGGAGATTAACTATTAATAACGATGGCACGACATCCACAACTTTAATTTCTTGTCCATTTTAGCGGTTAATTTTTGCATTTAATTTTGAAAGCGAATTATAGTAATAACATCTAAATGATGATTTAGCTCGGGAAATCAAAAGTACCAAAGCGCCCTATATATTGATGATACCTTTATTCTTAGGATAGTACTCTAATGTTTTTCAATTATTATAGTTGCTTGGCTTTTCATATTTCAACATAGTATAAAATCCTATGACTTTTTGCTTAAAGTGTTGAAATGAGTTAAACCAAAGAAAGCAACTGTTTTCAATTGTTTGCTAAATAAAGCTAATGGTCGTTGGTTATGTCTTTATTTCTAACCCAACTACACTACCTCATACGATTTTTTTGCTTTGAAAATTTGAGTCTATGTAAACTTTGATCTTTTCTGAATAATTCAAACTTAGTATTCTCTTGAATTGCCCGAAATTTGAGGAAGCTTAAAATATCAAACTATGTTGCATGCTTAAATTAAGAGTGAAATTTAAATTATTAATCATATTAATCTTTGTCGGCTCATCTATTTTAGGACAAGATCAAAACCTATTAATTCATTACCCATTCTCAGGTAATTACGAAGATCAATCTTTGAATAATTTTCATGGAACTCCACTAAACATAATTTTCACAGAAAATAGATTTGGTCTTCCTGCTGATGCTGCTTATTTTGATGGTACTTCATGTATAGAACTTCCAAATGATCAAAAACTAAAGCCACAATTCCCTTTCAGCTTCAGTTTTTGGATAAAACCTGAAGTACAATTCTTGATAGCAGAAGGTCTTGTAGGAACTGACCAATTTGAAGACAACTATTATGGAGCATTTATTAGTATACTTAGCTCTGGAAAAATAATGATGAGTTATGGTGATGGCTGTGGGGAGACTGGTCCTGCATGCCGAGTTTCAGAAATAAGCAATCGAATTTTCAATAACGACGAATGGTATCATATTGCTGCAATATACAATAGTAGCTCAAGCATGGAATTATATGTTAATGGTTGTAAAGAAATCACAACGTCTTCTGGTACCGGAACCCAAGAAATCTCTTATTCCAATGTACCAGGATCATTAGGTAAAAAAGATCATTCTGATATTTTCGCTAACCCAATTGGATTTTATCATGGTACTATTGATGACTTTTATTACTGGGACAAATCTATCAGTGAAACTGAAATCGAAGCATTGGTAGATGGATTCTTTAACTCAGAAAACATTTTGATAGAACATGTAGGTTGCCAAAATGATGGATTTTTTGTAGAAGTTAATGGAACAATTTATAATGAATTAAACCCTACTGGATTTGAGCAAACTGGTGGCTCTGTTGCCTGCCCTGAATTCACAGAAATCAACCTACAATTTTTACCCACTCATTCATCAATTAGGGACGAGTTTATTTGTGACAACCCGAATTTTTCAATTGAAATCGAAAATCAAATTTATGACATCAATAACCCATCAGGAAGTCAAACATTTATTAATCAATTTGGTTGCGATTCAATTTCAAATATCAATCTAATATTCCTATCCTCATCAATGGAAACATTTGAATATCAAGGATGTGAAGGAGATGATTTCTTTATAGAAATTAACAAGACTAGGTATGATGAAATAAATCCTTCAGGTACAGAAATACTAGTAAATTCCGTAGGATGTGATTCGATTCTTAAAATCGATTTATCATATGATGAAATAACAACAGGCAATTTTGAATATCAGGGCTGTCAAGGTGATGAATTTTCTATTGAAATCAACAACACCATATACGATGAACTCAACCCTACTGGGTTTGAAGTACTAACGAATTCAAGAGGGTGCGATTCACTACTCCATATCAGTTTAGATTTTACTGAAATTCCTCAGTGTGATTTGTATTTACCAAATATTATAATATCCAATTCACAATACCCCAACAACTCATTTGAAATTCATAAAGAACCAAATTGCAATTTTGAATTTCAAGAAATATTGATTTTTGATAGATGGGGGAATAGAATATTCTATTCTAATAGTGAGGATTTTAGTTGGCTGGGCTTTTACAATGGAGACTTAGTTTCCAATGGTGTATATACCTACAAATTATCCTATTCAATAAAAAATAAAATATTTTCAAAGAAAGGATCTATAACATTTCTGAGAGATTAAATTTGACTGAAACTAACGTATTAATTATTTCTATAAAATGAACCTCTGTCAATTTGTGTAATTCAATTTATTGGAAACAACCTAAAGTCCTCTATGAAATTTAGCTCTAATGCAATTAAATAAATTCAGTCATTTCAATATCTTTAATAAATACACTTTATTGCAAAGCTTTTACTTCAGTCTCTTTGAACCATAAAAAAAACCAGTACAATAATCCTCCAATTATCAAAAGTGAGGAAATCAAAGCAATAATGCCTCCAATTCTATAGCTAGATGGTTTAAATTCAAATACAATTTCATGCTTACCTCCAGGAATTTTTAAAGCCCTTAGTATATAATTAGCTCGTATATGATCTACTGGTTCTCCATCTATATATGCGTTCCAACCTTTATTGGGTCCATACCAGATCTCAGAAAACATAGCCAGCTGCTCAGAACTTGAATTGGAAGTATATACCAATTTATCCGGCGTATAACTTGTCAGTTTAATGGTTCCATTTTTTGTAGGATCCAATCCACCGATGTAATCAGAAAATTCTGAATGTACTACGGCTGTGCTCTTAACGTCCAGTCCATTTATGGCATCAATTTCTGCATTTGCGGAAGCGACCATATTGATATTCTCGACAAACCAGGCATTGCCTGCTGCACCTGTATTTTTCTGTGCACCCAAACTTCCATCTTGTCCTTGTCCAATGAAATATTTCGTATTAAACATATCATAGGCAACCTGATTGTTCTTCAAAAAGTGTTTGTAGATCATGTCATCAATCCGTTGCAATTTGGCTGCATGCATTCCACCTATCGACTTGTGATGATAACTCGCTCGTGAGGAAGTAAATGGATTACCTACAGAAGTATCCAATACTCTATAATGCAGATCCCTATCTTTCAGGATCTCCTCATCAACAGGGCGCAACTCAAAGTTTCTATCAAATTGTCTACTTGAAACAAAGTCATCGTTGTTGACATAATTTTTATCCACCATCAATATATCCCCTAGTGCCAAAAAGCCAATGATCAACATGGCAATTTTAGCATTGATGGTTCCACGTAAATACAAAAACAATGCGGCAGCTGCTAAAGCAATAAAAATGATAGAACGATATGCACTCCCTTGCATCATTGTCACCCTCGTTTCCTCAATTGCACTTGCTTTCACTCCGGCCTGAATCAGTTGAGAATCGTACCCACTCGTAAAGCTCATCATCGATGGACCAACAAACGCCAAGAGTAATGCACCAACAATCAAAACAGCGGCTGGAATAATTACTCCTGACTTTTTGAGTGTTGATTTATCTTGCTTAAAGAATCTATCCAAAGCCATAACCCCAATCAAAGGAATGATCAATGCTGTTACGGAAAGTATGCTATTGGGTGTTCTAAATTTATTGAAGAATGGAAAGTAGTCAAAGAACACTCTATAAAGAACCTCCATATTATTTCCCATTGACAACAACATAGTCAGGACCACACTTGCAACTCCCCACCACCTTACCTGCGGTTCTAAATAGGTAAAACAAAGCAGAAACAAAAAGAATACAACTGCTCCAAAATATATCGGCCCTGATGTAAAAGTTAAATCACCAAAATAAGTCGGTATAGGTGTAGTATCAAGATTCATTCCGCGCCTTTTAAGTTCGCGACCCAATGGCGTCTTCTCACTAATTATCTCACCACTGCTTCCTCCTACAGCCATCGGAATATAACTAGGCCACAAGTCTGCAAATCCATTACTCCATGCGGTTGCATAACCCCACTCCAATCCATCAACTTCACTACTTGATTTTGCAACCCCTTCTGTTTTCAAAATAGGTTTCCCCCTCATGGTTTCTTTGGAATATTCATAAGTCGGCAACAATTTCCCAGCTGAAGTTCCAAAGCCCAACAACAAGCCAATCAATAGCATTCCACTCGCTTTTGCAAATGTTAGCAGCTCTTTATTTTTAACCGCAGCAGCTGCTTTAATAAGCACATAAATCCCCATTAAAATCCCCAAATAATAAGTCATCTGCGGATGATTAGAACCAAAACAGAGGGACATACCCAAAGCAAAAACCAGAGCCCCAGAGAGAAATTTCCCCTTATAGGCTTGCAAGACACCAGCAATGACCAATGGGCTTGACATAATGGTTAATATTTTGGTATTATGGCCTGCCTCAAAAAGTACGACATTGTTGGTAGTGAATGAAAATGCCAATCCTCCAATAATCCCAAGCCAAGGGTTTACACCTAAGACCAAAGCCATCAAATAAAAACACAGCGCACCAAAAATAAACATTCCTGCAGGACGAGGAAACCACAATGAAAGAGCACTGCGTATTTTTGTCATCAGATTCATTGGCACTACTGACTTAATCTGATAGGAAGGCATTCCTCCAAAACCACTATTTGTCCACTGAGTCCACTCACCTGTTTTCTCATGATGATCATTGATCTCTTGCGCCATCCCAAGAAATAGAATCGTATCTGATTGATTTATTTTCTTACCAGAAAACTGTGGTGCAAAGTATGCTGCTGATACAACTGCAAAAATGAGGAGTGCAGCAACATGGACGAGCATTGATTTCAGAGAAAGGTTCTTCATGGTGGTTATAATTTAGCTTTGCTTAAGCTTCAATGTTTTAATTTGAGTTTCAATCTGTTCGATTCGCGCAAGTCCATCAGTGAGTTTCTTTCGC